>DATLYB010000298.1:0-8439 GCA_035575215.1 Chitinophagales bacterium | reverse complement strand
GCGTACTGCATGATTTCTTTTGTCAGCCCGTCTTTTTCATTTCCGAACAGCAGCGCCACGGAGCCGGTCAGGTCCGCATCATGGAGGTTTTTACCGGCATGGTCTGAACTAAGCGCATAGATTTTTTGATACTTGTTTTTTACGGCTGCCATGCATTTTTCCACATCCATGAAATAATGCACGTCAACCCAGCGAACGGAGCCGGAGGATGATTTTCTGCCGAGCCGCTTCGGCTTGGGGACATTTTTGTTCAGAGCGAAAATTTCCTGCACGCCCACCGCATCGCATGAGCGCAGCACGGCTGAGATATTGTGCGGGTCGTGAACATTTTCAAGCACCACAGTTAAATCGAGCTGACGTCTCAGGAGCACATCGGCAATTTTTTGTTCGCGCGCTGGAGTCATGTGGTAAATTACGAATCAATAAAATTCCCCGGTGGCGTGATTTTTGTCTCACGAATTTCCAAAGTAATTTAGTTCCTTTTAAAATTGACGTATGGCTAAAAAAATTCTCATCTCAGTTGCTGTAATCTTCATATTGCTCACCGGTTTTTTAATTGCCTCACCATTTCTGTTCAAAGGGAAACTCGTTGCTCTTGCTAAAAGCGAACTTAACAAGCAACTTAATGCAAAAGTAGATTTTAAAGATGGGGGGATTACGCTGTTCCGTGATTTCCCTCGCCTCACTTTTTCGCTGGAGGAACTGAACGTGGTGAATAATGCTCCGTTTGAAGGCGACACGCTGGCATCCATCCGCTCATTTTCCACGAGCATTAACATCATGAGCCTTATCAAAGGCGGTGCCATTGACATTCGCGGCATCCGAATCAGTGAGCCGAAAATCAATGTGAGGGTGCTGAAGGACGGCAGTGCCAACTATGACATCATCAAAGAAACGCAGCAGCCTGAGAAAAAAGATACGGCAGAGGCAAAGTACAAAGTGAAGCTGAAGGAATTTAAAATATCAGATGGCGTCATCCGGTATGATGACCGCCAGTCAGACATGAGCGCGCTGATTTCCGGCTTGGATTTCAGCGGCAGCGGTGACTTCACGCAGGATGTGTTTGATTTCAAAACGCTCACTACCATTCGGAAGGTTATCGTGAACTCAGGCGGAATCAATTACCTGAACAATGCCAGCCTGGATTTGAAACTCGATCTGGGAATAGACCTGCCGGACAGCACCTACACTTTCAAGGAAAACACGCTGCGGGTGAATGCGCTGGCGCTGGGTGTGGACGGATGGCTGTCAGATAAAACCCCCGACCAGTATGACATGGACCTGAAATTTTCAGCAAAGGAAACTTCGTTCAAAAATCTTCTGTCGCTGGTACCCGCCATTTACCTGAAAGATTTTGAAAAGGTAAAAACATCGGGAAGCATTGCCCTGTCAGGTTTTGCGAAAGGAACTTATAAAGGAGATAATTATCCTGCTTTTGGAATCAGCGTGAAAGTGGATGATGCGATGTTTCAATATCCTGATTTGCCTGCCGCTGTAACAGGAATCACCATTGACATGAAAGCCGGCAATCCCGGTGGCAATTTGGACAAAACGGTGATTGACGTTCCAAAATTCAATTTGAAAATTGGTGACGAAACAGGCGCCCTTCGGCTGCATGTTCAAACTCCTGTTTCTGACCCCGATATTGATATGCAGGTGAAGGGTAAGCTGAATCTCGCCAATGTGAAACAGTTTTACCCGCTGGGAGAGGGAGAGGAAATTACCGGCATTGTTGACGCTGATGCTGCCATGAAAGGAAAACTCTCCGCACTGGAAAATGAACAATATCAAAAGGTGCAAGCCAGCGGCACGGTGAACGTTTCCGGATTGCATTACAGAAGCAAAGATTATCCCGCAGGTATTGCTGCCGGCAAGATTGCGATAGTGTTTTCATCGAAAACGTCCGGCTCTGCAAGCGATGCGGCTTTGGTACTTCCGGTGAAAGGCTATGGCACGCTGGATATTCAGAATCTGAAATATCCCGACAAGACTCTTCCGGGTGGCATTGCCGACATCAGCAGCCTTCAGCTTACGCTCAACGAGAAAGATGCTCGGTTGGAGCGACTGAATGTGGCGATTGGCAAAAGTGATTTTGCCTTTAAGGGAAAACTCGACAACCTGCTGGGATATTTGCTCAGTGACGGTACGCTCAGCGGAAATCTGGACATACGCTCGAACTATATTGATTTGAACGAATGGATGACAACTGAATCCGTACCAGACACAGCAGCCGAACCACCGGCAAACACAGAGACGGAAAGCTCGGCTGTACCCGCCAACCTTGCACTTGACATTGCCGCAAGCGCAGCGAAGGTATTATATGACAAGGTGGAGATGAAAAATGTTTTGGCAAAAGCGAGCATCAGAGATGAAATATTCACGCTGCATTCCCTCACGGCTGAAATGCTTGGCGGAACAACCTCATTGAACGGCTCCTACAGCACGCGGGAAGCGCCACCGAAAGTGAATTTCAGCTATGACATCCGGAATATCAACATCGCGCAGGCTGTGAATTCCATGAGCACTGCCGGAAAGCTTGCCCCCGTTTTCAGGTACATGAACGGAAAATTCTCGGCTAAAGGCGACATGAAAGGCTCATTGCTCAGCGACCTTTCTCTCGACCTGAAATCGCTTCTTGCCAACGGCAGGGTTGACATCAGCAATGCCTCCGTCAGCGGTCTGCCGGTGCTGAACAATCTGGCGGATAAGTTCAAGATTGCTGAACTTAAAAATATGAGCATCAGCGATGCATGGACGGTATTTAAGGTGAAAAACGGACGCATTGACGTGGAGCCTTTCGACATCAAATTCAAAAACATTGTTATGAACATTTCCGGTTCGCAGGGACTGGACCAAACGGTTGATTATACCATCATCATGGATATTCCCAACGGCTTGCTGGGTGGCGCCAATGAACTGATAAAGGAGCTTCTTGTCAAAAATCCCATTCCGGGATTTAATGCGGCTAACCTGCCTGAACTAACCCGGTTTAAAATAAAAGTAACCAACACGCTTCAGGAGCCGAAGATGGATGTTGCCCTCACAGGAGCTGGCGGTGCCACTATTAAAGAGCAAATTACCGAATCTGTGAAAGAGCAGGTGAACAAAGCGAAGGAAGAAGCCCTTGCAAAGGCGCGGGAAGAAGCCGACAAGCTGATTGCAGACGCCAGGCTGCAAGCGCAGAAAATACGCGATGAAGCCCGTAAGCTGGCTGACAACGTAAAGAAAGAAGGCTATGCAGCAGCGAAAAAACTGGAGGATGAGGCAAAGAATCCCATCGCTAAAATCGCAGCGCAGGAAGCCGCAAAAAAGCTGAGGAAGGAAACTGACGACAAAGCAAACAAGATTATCAAAGAGGCAGATGACAAGGCAAACAAGCTGGAGCAGGAGGCGCAAAGGAAAGCGCAGCATATTTTGCAAAGAGCGCAGTGAGAGCGTGTTTAATATCGGATATTAGCAGGAACAACAATCTTATTATATGCCTGTAAAAACAAAATCTCACTCACTTGATTTTCATACCGGCTGGACGTACGCCCCCGCACCGGAAGGAACGGAACATATCGAATTGAAAAAGCGCTACGACCTCTTCATCAACGGCAAGTTCGTGAAGCCGGAGAAGGAGAAATATTTTAATACGCTCAATCCCGCAACCGAGGAGAAGATTGCCGAAGTGGCGGAGGCAACCTCGGAGGATGTGGACCGTGCCGTCAGAGCGGCCCGCAAGGCGTATGACAACGTGTGGTCGAAGCTCGCGCCCAGGGAACGCGGGAAATATATCTACCGCATCGCACGGCTCATGCAGGAGCGGGCGCGCGAGTTTGCGGTCATTGAGTCGCTTGATGGCGGCAAGCCCATCCGCGAGTCGCGCACGGTGGACGTGCCGCTGGCGGCTGCGCACTTCTTCTATTACGCAGGCTGGGCGGACAAGCTGCGCTATGCCTTTCCGGGGAAGAAGCCCGTGCCGCTGGGCGTGGCAGGGCAAATCATCCCGTGGAATTTTCCGCTGCTGATGGCGGCATGGAAAATCGCGCCCGCGCTCGCCACCGGCAATACCGTGGTGCTGAAGCCCGCGGAGACCACTCCCCTCACCGCGCTGAAGCTGGCGGAACTCATTCAGGAAGCCGACCTGCCGCCAGGCGTAGTGAACATCATCACGGGCGCGGGCAGGACGGGCGCTGCCCTCGTGGAGCATCCTGACGTGGACAAAATCGCGTTCACCGGCAGCACCGATGTCGGCAAAATCATCCAGCGCGCCATCGCGGGCACCAGCAAAAAATATACGCTCGAACTCGGTGGCAAAGCCGCCAACATCGTGTTCGAAGACGCCCCGCTCGACCAGGCGGTGGAGGGCATCGTGAACGGGATTTTCTTCAATCAAGGTCATGTGTGCTGCGCGGGTTCGCGGCTGTTCGTGCAGGAGGGGATTCACGACAAGCTGGTTCGCAAGTTGAAGGACAGAATGGAAACATTGATTGTTGGAAATCCTCTCGACAAGAATACCGACATTGGCGCCATCAACTCCAAGATGCAGTTGGAAAAAATTGAAGAGTACCTGCGCATCGGAAAAAAGGAAGGGGCTGAGTTTTACCAGACATCGTGTCGTATTCCTGAAAAAGGATATTGGTGCCGACCGACCTTATTCCTGAACTGTTCGCAATCACACAGGATTGTGCAGGAAGAAATTTTCGGACCTGTGCTCGCAGTGCAGACGTTCCGCACCGTGGAAGAAGCCATCGAAAAAGCCAACAACACGCCCTACGGATTATCCGGAGGGGTATGGACTGACAAGGGTTCTAAAATTTTTAAAGTGTCAAGTAAACTCAGGTCGGGAGTTGTGTGGGCAAATACATACAACAAATTCGACCCCACCTCGCCCTTCGGTGGCTACAAGGAAAGTGGCATGGGACGCGAGGGAGGATTGCAGGGATTAGGCGCATACGTTGGACTAAACTGATAATGCAAATTTTTCGCGTCCACGGCAAGCTCTTCCCGGTTGTAGCCGTCTATCACGTTCAGCAGCCGGTAGGTTCTGGCATCCCACAAACTGTCGCTCATAAATAAAATCCAGCGACCAGACCTGATTAGGCTGCTGCGGCTGAAACAGCGCTTGTTTGACACGCGCAGGAAGCCGCTTGCGGGCGCGCCTGCGGATGTTGAGTTTCGCGGCTTAAAAAATAAAATCTGTTTTTCATTTTTTAAATTTCTGACCCTCCCTTCCCTCAAATAAACAAGTTCCCACCAACTTGGCTTTTGAAACGGCTCCCTGAAACCCGTGCCCGGAAAGGGAATCGAACCCCCACGGTGTTGCCACCACTGGATTTTGAGTCCAGCGCGTCTACCAGTTCCGCCATCCGGGCTTGTTAGCGTTGGATGTGCGTGTAAGAAACATTGAGCGGGAAACGGGTTTCGAACCCGCGACCTTCAGCTTGGGAAGCTGACGCTCTACCAACTGAGCTACTCCCGCATTGCGGTGGTGAATATACAAGTTATTCTCAAACTCACATTTCAATTCGAGCCGAAGACGGGATTTGAACCCGTGGCCTACGGTTTACGAAACCGTTGCTCTACCGCTGAGCTACTTCGGCATCACCAATGAGCAAAGCTGTTGCAAATTAAGATATACCCACCTCACTGACAAGAACACATAATGCATGTAAAAACTTTATTGCGAGCATCTTCGTAACACGAGTCAAGTTTTATGTGCGACTACCTGCTGATTGTTGATGATGACCCGATGATTCACCGGATGCTCGATTTTGCATTCCGAAGTGATGGCATTTCCATCGTTTCAAAATTAAATGGAGCTGATGCCAAAGAATTCCTGGAAAAAAATCATCGTGATGTAAGCGTCTTGGTGCTTGATTGGGAAATGCCGGGCATTACCGGGCTGGAGCTGCTTCGGCAGTTAAAAAAAGATGAGCGATTCAAAGATATCCCCGCGGTGATGCTCACCTCTCATGCTGAAAAAGGGGAGATTCAGCAAGGGATTGATGCCGGTGCCTACTACTACATTACCAAGCCTTTCAATAAGGAGTTTCTCAAATCCATCGTCCGCAGGGCGGTTTATGACTATAAGCAGTTGCTGGAGCTGAAGAAGCAGCTCCGCGAATCACAGAACCCGTTCCGCAACATGCAGCAAGGAACATTCCGCATCCGCACACTTGATGAGGCGCAGAAGCTTTCGCTGCTCATCGCCAATGCCAGCGAAGACCCTGACCGCGCGCTGCTCATCTGCGAATTGCTGTATAATGCCGTAGAGCATGGCAACCTTGGCATAGGCTACGAAGAAAAGACCAGGCTTATTGAAGAGAATAACCTGTTGAATGAAATCCTTCACCGCCTTGAACTTCCTGAACATAAAAACAAATTCGCCACCGTTGAAGTGAGCCGCGAAAACGGAATCATGAAGGTGCTGGTGAAAGATGAAGGCCGGGGATTTGACTATACGCGCTATCTTCAGTTTGATGCTGCGCGCGTATTTGACAATCACGGACGCGGTATTGCCATTGCAAAATCCATGCTCGATATTCATTATCTTGATAACGGAAGCAGGGTAGAAGTAGTTATCCCTCTGACGAGCGCATAGCCGGTTTTTTTATTCCCATCCTTTTTTATCTCGGGTAAATTTTTTTACTTTGCCCGCTGATTTTTCTAACCAAAAAAATTAAAATCTGATGAAAACAAAAAAATTGCTTTTAAGCCTGATGACCGCAGTATCGGTCTTGCTGTTCAATTCCTGTTCCGAGGAAGACAAGTGCAAGGATATCACCTGCCTGAACGGAGGTGTATGCGTGGATGGAGTTTGCATCAATTGCGATGCAGGATATGAGGGGAATCTATGCGAAACGGTATCGCGAACTAAATTTCTTGGAACGTATAGCGTGAGAGATTCCTGCACTTCATCGGGAATATCTACTTATTCAATAACAATCGACACTTCATCAGTGGGAATTGATAAAGTGCTGGTAAGCAATTTCTGGGATTTATTTTCCAGTCCGGTGCGCGCTTCCATTGATGTGGATGACATTACAATACCCGCTCAGGAGCCTGACAATGACGGCTTCTGGGTTGCAGGAGATGGAACAAAATCCGGAAATACCATCAACGTAACTTATGTAATAACCGATAGTACTGCTTCTCCGGTGGATCGTGACACCTGCTTCTCGGTGTGGACGAAGATTTAACTCCTGGGTTAAAACTTTTAAAAAAAAAGAGGCTGAAATTCAGCCTCTTTTTTTTGGTTGCCGTTATTGGCCGCCTTTCATTTTGGCCTTTTTCTGCTCAAGAATTGTTTCAGTTTTTGTTTTAGGCTCTTCTTTCTTAGGCGCGGCAGTCGTTGTTGGCTTCTTAGGCGCGGCAGTCTTTGAAGTCTTCGCCTCCAGCTTAGCCGTCAAAGCCGCCAGGCTGTCATTGAGCGCCTGAATCTGCTGCTGATAATTCGCTGTTACCGCATCCAGTTCAGTTTTGGCTGCGCCCTGCAACGAATCTTTTACAGCAGTCAGCTTGCTTTCACAAGCAGACTGCTCCTTTTTTACCGCCTCATCACAATTGCATGACTGAAATGCGGCAAGTGATAGCAAAAGCCCCCCTGATAAGAGAAATTTTACTTTTTTCATAATTTTTTATTTTTTGGTGTTTAAAAATGGACAACGAAGTTATAAATTTTCACATTTAGGATATCAGTGTCCGGAATAATTTTTTAGCAAGCTGAATTCCGTGTTTCCAAAGATTAGCCAACGCCAAATTTCTTGAGAGAGAACTCGTGTTTTCCCGCAAACGGAGATTAGACCTGATAACGGATTTTTTCAAAGCTGCCTTTGATAAGGAGTTCCGTCCGAATATTTGGTTCTACGTATCCGACCCGTTTCGCATTGATTTGAAATCCTGACGCAATGTCAATGATGGCATCTGCATTCTCTTCCAGGGTGTATATCTCCATCCGGTGTCCCATGTTAAACACTTCATACATCTCTTTCCAGGGCGCGCCTGACTCGTTTTGGATAAGCTTGAAAATGGGCGGAGGCTCAAAAAGGTTATCCTTGATGATTCTCACCCGTTCGGCAAATTTGAGCACCTTCGTCTGCCCTCCGCCCGTGCAGTGAATGATGCCATGAACGGGAATATTTTTTTGCAGGATTTTTTTAATCACCGGAAAAAAAGTTCTTGTGGGTGAAAGCAGCAATTTGCCAACCGGCAGTCCGGTTTCTTTTTCCATATCTGTGATTTTTTTTGAACCGGAATAAATCAGGCTGTTGTTCATCATCGGGTCGAAAGTCTCAGGATATTTTTTCAGCATTTCATTTCCCAGCACATCATGTCGGGCTGAAGTCAAACCGTTACAGCCAATCCCGCTGTTGTATTCCTTCTCGTAACTTGATTTTCCGAATGATGCCAATCCAACAATCACATCACCCGGTTGAATGTTCACTTCAACCACAT
>DATLYB010000297.1:0-2737 GCA_035575215.1 Chitinophagales bacterium | reverse complement strand
GAAAGGCTTCATCAGAAAATCATTCATGCCCGCCTCGAGGCACTGCCGGGTTTCGGTGTCGGTGTTGTAAGCCGTTATTCCCAGAATGGGCAGCTCGGTATGGGGAATTTTCATTTCTTCGCGAATCATCCGGGTGGCTTCATAGCCATCCATCACCGGCATCTGCACGTCCATCAGCACAAGGTCAAATTTTTTTTCCTTCAGCTTCCCGATGGCGGCTCTGCCATCATCGGCAAATTCAATCTCGATGTTTTTCCACCAGCTTTTCAGCATCTCGCTCGTCACCAGCTGGTTGAGCTTTTTATCTTCCGCGATGAGGATTTTTTTATAACCGATATCCACCTTGCCGATTTCAGCAGCGTCTCCGCTGGCGGCTTCCGCAGCGGGTTCCGGTTCTTTTTTGAACATCATCACCACCTCAAAGACAGAGCCTTCCCCCACCTTGCTTTTCACGCTGATGGAGCCGCCCTGCAGCTCCACCAGCTGCTTGGTGATAGCCAGCCCCAGCCCCGTGCCTTCGGCAGTCTTGGTAACATCTTTGCCCAGCTGGGTAAAGCTTCTGAAAATGGTGCCCGATTTGTTTTCGGGAATACCAATGCCGGTGTCTTCCACCGCAATGGAAACGACCGCGGCATTCCTCCCATCTTCAATCAGGCGCGCTTTCACCTTCACATAGCCTTTATCGGTAAACTTGATAGCATTGCTCAGCAGGTTGAACAGGATTTGATTGAGCCGCACCGGGTCGCCCACGATTTTTTTCGGGATAGCGGGGTCATATTCCAGCAGCAGCTCCAGCCCTTTGTTTTGAGCCGTGAACTCCATGGTTTTCATCAGCTGCACGATGTGCTCCTCCGGACTGAATTCGATGGAGTGAAATTTTATTTTCCCTTCTTCGATTTTTGAAAAATCAAGAATGTCATTCACCAGCGCCAGCAAATGGTCGGCAGACGTTTTTATGCCTTCCACATACGCTCTCTGCTGAGGCGTGAGTTCCGTTTTAAGAATTAAATGCGTCAGCCCTGCGATGGAAGTGATAGGGGTGCGTATTTCATGGCTCATGTTGGCAAGAAAGCGCTGCTTGAGGCGCGAGGAGCGCTCGGCAATCTCCTTGTTGCGGAGAAGTTCCTCATTGCGCTTCTTTTCGGTAATGTCGCGGATGATGCCCTGAAAGCCGCGCTGCCTGCCGTCATTGGAGCGCCAGAAGGATGCATTCACGATGCAGTCAATCTTGGAGCCGTCTTTTTTCTTCAGTATGATTTCATAATCGCGCAGCGTGCCTCTTTCTCTCAGAAGCTTCCTGGCGCGCTCGCGGTCATACGGATTATAATACAGCTTCTCCACGTTGAGTTCTTTCAGCTCCTCGCGCGTATAGCCGAAAAGCTCTACGGTGGCAGGGTTGAAGTCAACAAATTTTCCGTCTTCCGAAGTAATCCAGATGGCATCGGCTGATTCTTCAAAAAGACGGTGGTAGCGTTCTTCCGATGATTTGAGTGCCGCCTCCATTTGCTTGCGCGCAGTGATGTCCTGAATGGTGCCGCGTATTTTTTTTCCTGATTCGTTATCAGCCGGAGTGGAACGCACCCGCAGGTTGAGATATTTCGTCTTCTTGCCGGGAAGCGTGGCTTTGAAATCCATGTTGAAATCGCGATTCTCTTCCACTGCCTGGCGGAAAATGTCCAGCGCTTTTTTCTGGTCATCCTCATGCAGCAGGCTGCTGAACCATTCCACGGTGGTGAGGGCATTGGAATCATCCGTCTCCAGGATAACTCGCGCCTCCTGCGACCATTCAATGGTGTTGTTGTCAGGCAGCAGTTCCCAATTGCCGATTTGTGCGATGGCTTGCGCTTCGGTGAGGCGCTGTTCTTTCTCTTTCAGCTCTTTGGCATAGGCGTGCAGCTCTTTATGAAGCCGGTGCCGCTCGATGGAGTAATTGAGGACGCGCGCAAGCAAGGGCGCATCAAAATCATTTTTTATCAGGTAATCCTGCGCGCCCTTTTGAATTGCGCGGATGCGCTGCTGCCGCTCGTGTATGCTTGAAAGGATGACGAAGGGAAAATTCTCCTCATGGCGGGCAACGAAATCAATCGTCTGGTCAATGCTGCTGTCGGGCAGATGCAAATCGAGGAGCACAATTTCAGGGCTTTCATTTTCAAGAATCCTTTTTCCTTCCTCCAGCGTGCTGCAGGATATCAGGCGGTAAGGCTCTTCATAGCCTTTCTCCAGCAGCTTTTGAACAACCTTCACATCAATGTCGTTGTCGTCAATCAGCAGTATTTTAAGGGGCTGAGCCATTTTGAGGTAAAATTTAAGCTAAAAAAGGTGTTCAATACAGCGGTAGTGTTACCCTTCAACTAAATGTGTAGTGATATAATGATGTGGATAGGTTCGGAGTTATCTTAGAAGCGAGAAAACTCCCTTCTGCACCTTCCTCTCCCCGTTAGCTAATTGCACCACCGCATAATAAGAATATGTACCCACTGGCTGCGCTTTGCCTTTATATGTTCCATCCCATTTTTTTCCATCCGTGCTGATTTCTTCACCCCAGCGGTTATAAATCCTGAATTCCTTTACGACAATGGCGCCTCTTTCAATGATTTCAAAATAATCATTCTGCCCGTCACCGTTGGGTGTAAATGCATCAGGAATCACGAACCCGCTCTCCGCAACCACATTCACGGTATCAGAGGCAGTGCAACCGGTTTCAACGTCTGTGACCACGACCGTGTAAGTGGTATTC
>DATLYB010000296.1:0-4138 GCA_035575215.1 Chitinophagales bacterium | reverse complement strand
TTAAAGCCATATTCAAAGCAGACGATTCAGACTCTCTTCTTCATCGGACAGGGAGCGGGGATGAGGCTGACTTGAAGAAGGACACGGGGAATGAACCTGAGGCTTTCTTCCTCGCCTGGACCACCACCCCCTGGACGCTTCCATCCAACACGGCATTAGCCGTGGGTGAGAAGCTCGATTACGTGATGGTGGCGACTTTTAACCCCTACACCCATCTGCCCGTCCGTGTCATACTTGCAAAAGCTCTGCTGCACAAGTATTTCAAGCCTGAAAATGAAAACCTGAAGCCGGATGATTACAAACCGGGCGGCAAAGAAATTCCTTATCGCATAGTGGCGGAATTCAAAGGCAAAGACTTTGACGGCATCCGCTACGAGCAGCTGCTTCCTTATGTGAAACCTGCAGGCGGTGACGCCTTCAAGGTGATTCTGGGTGATTTCGTCTCAACGGAGGAAGGCACCGGCATCGTCCACATTGCGCCCAGTTTTGGCGCTGACGATATGCGCATGTCAAGAAAATACGGGCTGGCTGCCCTCACGCTCGTTGACAGGCAGGGAAAGTTCGTGGATGAGATGGGCGAATTTGCCGGGCGATACGTGAAAAATTACAAAGACGACCCCGCCTGGCAGGACGTGGACGTGGACATTGCCGTGAAGCTGAAAAAGGAAAACCGCGCGTTCAAAATCGAGAAATACGAACACAACTATCCGCATTGCTGGCGCACCGACAAGCCCGTGATTTATTATCCGCTCAACAGCTGGTTCATCAAAACCACTGCGGTGAAAGACCGCATGGTAGAGCTGAATAATACCATCAACTGGAAGCCGCCCTTCACCGGCAGCGGCAGGTTCGGCAACTGGCTGGAAAACCTGGTTGACTGGAACCTGTCGCGCTCGCGCTTCTGGGGAACGCCATTGCCCATCTGGAGAACTGAAGACGGAAAGGAGGAAATCTGCATCGGCTCGGTGGATGAATTAAAAGCGGAAGTAACTAAAGCAATAAAGGCAGGATTTCTTGCCGCCAATTACGAATTACGAATGACCAAAGACGAATTGGATTTGCATAAGCCCTTTGTGGATGAGATTATCCTCGTTTCTCCCTCCGGCAGGAAAATGTTCCGCGAGCCGGATTTGATTGATGTGTGGTTTGATTCCGGTGCCATGCCTTATGCGCAATGGCACTATCCGTTTGAGAGGAAAGAGTATGTGGACAAAAAACAGAAATTCCCCGCTGATTTTATTTCCGAAGGCGTTGACCAAACCCGCGGCTGGTTCTTCACGCTTCATGCCATTGCTGTTTTGCTGTTTGATTCCGTGGCGTTCAAAAACGTCCTGTCACACGGCTTGCTGCTTGACAAAGACGGCAACAAGATGTCCAAGCGGCTGGGCAACACCGTTGACCCCTTTGAAACCATCGCCCGATACGGGGCTGACGCCATGCGCTGGTATATGCTCAGCAACAGCGACCCCTGGGAAAACCTTAAGTTCGATTCGGCAGGCATTGCCGAAATCCAGCGGAAGCTTTTCGCAACCGTGTTCAACACCTACTCCTTCTTTGCCCTCTACGCCAACATTGACGGGTTTGTGGTGGATGAGAATAAGGTGGTACCCGTTGCCAGCCGCAGCGAACTGGACCGCTGGATAATCAGCAGGCTGCACAGCCTGGTGAAATTTTTCCGCAGGCGGATGGATGATTACGACCCCACCCCTGCTGTACGCGCCATCGAAGAGTTTGTCAGCGACCATCTCTCCAACTGGTACGTGCGCCTGTCGCGCAGGCGGTTCTGGAAGGGCGAGATGAATGATGACAAGAAAGCCGCCTATGAAACTTTGTATGAGTGCCTGATGGTGACAGCTCAGCTGATGAGCCCGGTGGCTCCGTTCTTTGCGGAGTGGCTGTATCTAAACCTGACAAGGCAACGCCCGGCACCCAACACCCGGCACCCGTTATCTGTCCATCTCACGGATTTGAAGATGCCCGATGATAATTTGATTAACGCTGCATTGGAAAAACGCATGGATTATGCCCAGCGCATTTCCTCGCTGGTGCTTTCCATCCGCAAGAAGATGAACATCAAGGTGCGCCAGCCGCTGAATAAGATATTGCTGCCCGTGCTGAACGAAGATTTCAAAAAAGATGTGAAGCAGGTGGAGAAACTGATACTCTCGGAAGTAAACGTGAAGCAGATGGAATACATTTACGACACAGCCGGAGTCATCAGGAAAAAGGCGAAGCCTGATTACAAAAAATTAGGCGCCAGGCTGGGACCGAAGATGAAGCAGGTGGCGCAGCTTGTCGCAGGCTTTTCGCAGGAACAGATTCAGGCTCTGGAGAAGCAGGGCTTCCTTGATTTGGATTTGCCCGATGGCAAAATAGCCCTGCAGCGCGATGAGGTGGAAATCACCACCGAGGACATCCCCGGATGGCAGGCGGCAAGCAAAGGCGAGCTGACCGTTGCCCTTGATGTAACCATCACCGACAAATTAAGGGACGAAGGCAATGCCCGCGAATTCGTCAACCGCATTCAAAATCTGCGGAAGGAAAAAGCGTTCAATGTAACCGACCGCATCAGAGTGGAGGTGGAAAAGCACGGGGAAATAAATTCAGCCTTGACAAATTATAAGGATTATATTTGCGCGGAAATTTTAGCCGAAGAGCTTGCCGTTGTGGAATCCGTAGCCAATGGCAACTGCATCGAGGTGAACGAAATTCCGGTAAAAGTCAATATCAAAAAGCTCCCTCATGGCAGTGAAAAAAAAGAAAGTTGTTAAAAGAAAAGTGAAAAAGGTGAAGACTGCTGCAAGGAAAGAGGTGAAAAAATCCGGCAAATCGGAATCTGTCAATAAGACAAATAAAATAACTGCAAAATTCAAGAAAGTGGCTGCAAAGAGAAAAACGGAATCGGCAAGAAACGCGCGAACGCAGACGCGTTACAGCGACAAGGAACTTCAGGAGTTCAAGCAATTGATTATGGAAAAGCTGGAGGCATCACGCAAAGAGCTGAAATACCTTCATGAGCAAATCAACCGCACGGCTGAGCTGGGCAGTGATGACTCAGACACCAAGTTTTCCGGCTTGGAAGACGGCACGGGCACTTCAGAAAGGGAATACCTCAGCCAGATGGCATCCCGCCAGATTCAATATATTGACCATTTAGAAAAGGCACTGGTGCGCATTGCCAACAAAACCTATGGCATCTGCCGCGTAACGGGGAAACTCATATCGAAAGAACGGCTGAGAGCCGTTCCGCACGCCACCCTTAGCATTGAAGCGAAGAAAGCGCAGAGCGCAGGAGTATAATGGCTTTTATTTAAAAAAGGCGAAAGCTGAATGCAGAATCATAAGTTCAACTCCATGCTTTTTGCCTTTCTTTTTCATCATTAATGAGAAAAGCCCTTTTTCCTTTTAGCATCATTGCGCTGGTGCTCCTGGCTGACCAAGCCCTCAAGATTTGGGTGAAAACCCACATGTATCTTGGGCAGGAATATTTCATATTTGGCGACTGGTTCAGGATTCATTTCACCGAGAACGAAGGCATGGCATTCGGGCTGACCATTGGCGGTGAGTATGGTAAAATAGCCCTGAGCGTTTTCAGAATTGTGGCGGTGGTGTTTATTGGTTTCTATCTCTTCAGCCTTTTGAAAAAGAAAACCCACAAAGGTTTGGTTACCAGTATCGCCCTGATTTTTGCCGGAGCGATGGGCAACATTATTGACAGCGTATTCTATGGAGTGATTTTCACCGACAGCATCAACCGGGTGGCGGAAATCTTCCCTCCGGGTGGCGGCTACGAAACATGGTTCCACGGCAAAGTGGTGGATATGCTTTATTTTCCCATCTATCAGGGTTACCTTCCCGATTGGTTTCCGTTCTGGAAAGACTCCTATTTTATTTTCTTCCGCCCTGTGTTCAACATTGCCGATGCCGCTATCACCATCGGTGTTTTCCTGATTATCATCTTTCAGCGCAGCTTCTTCAGAGAAGAGGATAAAGCCGATGACGAATTCGAAAGACAGCAAAAGAAAAGCGGAGAGCCTACGCAGGCCGCTCAAACCAGCGTGATGTAAATCGAAATTTACCTAAACCAAGCCTCGCCTCAGATTTTAACACTGTACTGAAACACAAAATTCAGGGGCGG
>DATLYB010000295.1:0-8449 GCA_035575215.1 Chitinophagales bacterium | reverse complement strand
GCATCGAAGGGCAAATGGGCGATTCGCTTACTCAGGAGGACAGCGATGACTGGATTGCCCTTAACAACTGGCTTGACTTCAATGCGCAGGCAAATCCCGGCAAAAAGATAATAAAAGCCCCCGGATACCTTGAGCCCACCGTGGCAGATTACGACAGCAAGATGTGGCGAATCAACCCGACATTATACTGGAAGTTCAAGCCCGGTCATGAAGTGTCCTACCTCTTTAAGTATGGTCGCGGCACTGCGGTTTATCAGGGCACCAACCGCTACAGCATCAAAGACATCACTTATCAGCAGCACAAGCTCGAATTCAGCGGAAAGAATTACGAGGCGAAAGCCTATACTACCCTGGAGAATGCAGGCGACTCGTATGACAATGTGTTCACCGCCATCAACATTTCAAAAGAGGGCGTGAGTGAATATGTGTCGCAGTATTTGGAAGAATATTTCGAAACCCTGCAGCAATTGACTGCTGAAAAGGAAGATACGTTCTGTGCCGACTGCCTTGACCGCTGGATGGTTGACACCGCTCATGCGCGCGCTGAACGTGCCGCTGCCGATGCGTGGTTTCAGCCGGGAAGCAAGCAATTTGATTCGCTTTTTACAAAAATCACAACCGACCCTGACCTCCAAACCGGTTCCTTGTTTTTAGATGAATCGAAGTTTGCCCATGTAGAAGGTATTTACAGATTCGATGACCACATCAAAAACTGGATGAAACTTCTTTTAGGAGCTTCTTACAGGGCATATCTACCCAAGTCTTTCGGCACCATTTTCAGCGATACCCTGCTGAATCCTGCCGATACCCTTCCTGACGGCAGAAACAATCCCGATGGCGAATACCGGAAAATCACCACGCATGAATTTGGCGTTTTCACGCAAGCCATCAAGCGCCTGGTGGAAGACAAGCTGAAGCTGGAATTGTCGCTGCGCCTGGATAAGTACACCAGCTTCGACCCTCAGTTTTCTCCGCGAGGCTCGCTGGTCTTCACACAGGGGACGCACACGCTGAGAGTTTCAGGCGCCTCAGCTTACCGCCTCCCCACCCTGCAAGACCAATACATCCTGCTTGACCTGGGACCCATCACGCTGGTGGGAAACCTGGACGGCTATCCCGATGCCTACACGCTCAGTTCCGTGCAGGAATTCAACGACTCACTGGATGAGAATGTCATCGACCCCAGCATACTCGAAGTGGTGAGAATCAAAAAGCTGCGCCCCGAAAAAGTACGCACCTTTGAGTTCGGTTACCGCACCATTTACAACAAAGTGATGTATTTTGATTTCACCTTCTATCATAACTGGTACACCGATTTCATTGGCGATGTGCGTGTGGCGCAAATCACCAACGAGGGAGGTGTGGTAGGCGGTGAAAGCGGTGTTGACGCCATTATCACAGGCAATTATGACCTTTACCAGATTCCGGTTAACTCTGACACAAGGGTAAGGACGTGGGGCTTCAGCGTGGGATTGTCTTATTACTTTGGACGCGGACTTACCTTCAAAGGCAATTACACTTATTCCGACATCAATGAAGAAGATATTGATGACGACCTCATTCCCGGCTTCAACACGCCCAAGCACAAGTTTAACCTCGGCATGGAAGGCAAGCGCATCTGGAAAGGGCTGGGCTTCAATGCCAACTTCCGCTGGAGCGACACCTACCTGTGGGAAAGCCCCTTCGGTGACGGACAGATTCCGGCTTATTTCGTGCTTGACGGGCAGATTAACTACGAAATTCCGAAAGCCTATCTGACGCTTGCCGCGGGCGGCTCTAACCTGCTGAATGATGAGTACCGCACTGCCTACGGCTCACCCCTCATCGGAAGGGTGTTCTACGGCTCGGTGATTTTTGATATTAATAAGTGGTAGCTTAAAAGTTTAAAGCTTGAGATTTGAGGTTTGAAGGCTTTATAAAAAAACTTATCATCAAACTTCAAACCTCAAACTTCCAATCTAAATGAAGGGACTCCTTCTAATCCTGACTATTTCTGTTACGGAAACTCTCTGCGCACAATCATTCGAGTGGGCGCGCACAGGCAGCGGCATCGGGCAGGATGCAGGTCAGCGCGTGACGGCTGATAAATATGGAAATATCTACGTCACCGGATATTTTTCCGGTGAGGCGGAATTCTCCGGTCAGGATTATCAGGGTAATGGAATCTTCGATATCTTTTTAGCCAAATACTCCGGCTCGGGCGACCTCCTGTGGCTGAAATATGCCGGCAGCGCTCAAAATGACGCGGGCTACGGCATCGCCATTGACACATCCGGATACATTTACGTCACCGGCTACTTCACTTCCGTGGCGGCATTCGGTGAAAATGCTTCCCTCATGCATCTTTCCTCAAACGGCAATACCGATATTTTCCTGGCAAAGTATGATGCTGACGGAAATCTTATCTGGGCAAAAAGTGCCGGTGGCGTGGGGGAAGACAAGGCATTCAACCTTGTGATTGACCAGTTTAATAATATCTCTATTACCGGCTTTTTTTCCTATACCTCTTTGTTCGGAGGCTGTGCGGTGGTGAGCAACGGTTCTACCGATGCCTTCATCGCTCAATATGACACTGCCGGAAACTGCCGCTGGGCGCAAAGCCTCGGCAGCTCAGGACTTGACAAATCGTTCGGCATTGCCGTTGACAGTTCGGGAAACTCTTACATAACCG
The DNA here is from genome assembly GCA_035575215.1 of Chitinophagales bacterium. Classification (GTDB taxonomy): domain Bacteria; phylum Bacteroidota; class Bacteroidia; order Chitinophagales; family CAIOSU01; genus DATLYB01. The sequence goes on along the minus strand of DATLYB010000295.1, from coordinate 5,778 downwards.
GCTTCTTCTATTATGCCGCCCTGCTCAGCAACAGCAGCATCGTGCTGGAAGGCGATGGATTAAGCTCAGACATCTTTATTTGCAAATACAGCCCCGCGGGCGATGTGCTGCTTGCCGAGCGCGTGGGCGGTCCTTATAATGATGCATCCTTCGGAATCACCCTTGACAAAGACAAAGCCATCTTCATTACCGGCTATTTTCTGGAAGAAATTGACTTTGGCGACTGCCATCTTCAGAATTACAGGTATAATGACATATTTATCGTGAAATTTGATTCCACCTTCAACTGCGAATGGGCAAACCATGAAGGAGGCATTCACCTCGACATGGGGTTGGATATCACCGTGGACAGACACGGCAACGTGTATGTCACCGGCATTTATGACAGCCTCGGCTACTTCGGCAGAGACACCGTCTTCAGCGTGAATTATTATGACATGTTTCTGTGCAAATACAACAACAAGGGCATTCTGCTTTGGATGAAATCAGCAGGCGGTAACGGAGGCGACTTTTCAAAAGCCGTGCATGTGCGCAGCGATGGCGTCATCTATCTTACCGGGTATTACAAATACACTTGTGCGTTTGACGGCATCCGGGTTCCCTTAAGCAAAGAGGCGGATATCTTCGTTACAAAACTGTCGCAACCCGTAGGGATGGAGCATCCCGAACCGCAGCCCATGCCGGCTATCAGCGTTTATCCCAATCCGAATGCAGGTGAATTTTATATTGACGCGCCTTTCCCGATTGATGATGGGCAGACGGTTGTTTCAGTGTTTGATATATCGGGTAAAATCATTCTTCAGCAAGAGCTCCGCGATAACGTAAGCCGCGCAATTGCGCTCCGTCAGCCAGCCGGGGTATATATCGTAAAAGTGGAAAGCCGAACGGCTATCCATTCGAAGAGGATAGTGATAACTCAATAAAAACCTGATTTCTCTCAGTTGCATTTTTGCAACCATGCATCGAAAACTATGAACCTATTTTAATCCTAACTTTACGCTTCTAAAAAACGGTGACCATAGCTCAGTTGGTTAGAGCGCAAGATTGTGGCTCTTGAGGTCGTGGGTTCGACTCCCATTGGTCACCCAAGCCCTTCTGAGATAATCTGAAGGGCTTTTTAATTAGTTAAGCGAAATATAATTATCATGGGACTGCAATGCGGCATCGTTGGGCTTCCGAATGTAGGGAAATCCACCCTATTCAATGCTTTATCGAGCGCGAAGGCGCAGGCGGCAAATTTTCCTTTCTGCACGATTGAGCCGAATGTCGGAGTCATCACCGTTCCTGACGAGCGGCTTATCAAACTGGCAGAGTTGGTGAAGCCGGAGAAAGCTGTTCCTGCCACTATTGAAATAGTTGACATCGCGGGATTGGTAAAGGGCGCCAGCAAAGGCGAGGGATTGGGCAACCAGTTTCTTGCCAACATCCGCCAGACCAATGCCATCATTCATGTGCTGCGCTGCTTTGAAAATCCCAATGTGGCGCACGTGGACGGCAGCGTGAATCCCGTGCGCGACAAGGAAATCGTTGACACTGAGCTGCAACTGAAAGACCTTGAAACGATTGAAAAAAAAATCCAGCGCCTTGAACGCGCGGTCAAATCCAACGACAACGATGCTCTTGCTGCCATGAATGTGATAAAGCAGTTGAAATCACACATGGAAAAGGGACAATCAGCCCGAGCATTCCCTCAAAAATTCGAAGAGAATAAATATCTCGCAGACTTGTACTTGCTGACTTCCAAGCCGATTGTTTATGTGTGTAATGTGGATGAAAAATCGGTGGTCAGCGGAAATAAATTCGTGGAGCAGGTGCGCGAAGCGATTAAAAATGAGAACGCGGAGCTGCTGATTATCTCAGCTGCCATTGAAGCTGAAATTGCTCAGTTGGACAGCTATGAAGACCGCCAGGCTTTTCTTGCAGACCTTGGGCTGAATGAATCGGGCATGGTGCGATTGGTGCACAGTGCCTATCATCTGCTGAATCTTATCACCTTCCTCACGGCAGGACCCAAAGAAGTGCGTGCATGGACCATACGCAAAGGGATGACAGCGCCCCAGGCTGCCGGAGTGATTCACACCGATTTTGAAAAAGGTTTTATCCGCGCGGAAGTGATTGCCTGTTCGGACTATATCAAATACGGCTCGGAAGCCGCATGCCGCGATGCAGGCAAACTGCGCGTGGAAGGCAGAGAGTATGTCGTTCAGGATGGCGATGTAATACACTTCAGGTTCAACGCATGATGAATGTATTAGAATGGCTTAACCGCTTTTCCGAATATCAGCTCAATAATTTTCCCGGCATTCGCCTTATTGGAAAACTTTTCCGACAGCAGCTTTTCTCTTCTCTGAATTTCGCTTTCAGGAAAAGATTCCTCCGTCAGTTTTCGGATTATACGCTTCATGTCATCGGCACAATCTGCCACAAGGCACAACTCCTCCAATCCCGTGTGCTGAACCATCGGGTAGTTCACCACACAAAACCTTCCGTTAAACAAGGCATTGAGCAGTTTCAGCTTGATGCCGGTCGGCTGAAAAGTGGGCAGCACGTTGATATGCGCATGGGCAATCATCTCCTGCATGTGTTCGTCATAGGGATTGGGGACGAGCCTGAACTTGCCGTTATTCTGCGCCTCTTTTACAAGACTCGACAGCGGTTCTTTTCCTGAGATGATGAACGGGAAATCAATGTCGTCAAACACTTTGTGAATAAGATAAAACGCAGCCTGATTATTCTCAGCCACGCTGAGATTGCCGTGATAAATTGCAAACGTTCCCTTTCCGGTTTTCGAAGTAACTTTTGAATATGGATGAAACGCGGGAGCGTAGTGAGCGTTGCCGAATTTTCTCTGCATATACTCCGTATCGCTGGGTGAAATGGCGAGGATAAGGGTGGCGTGTTTCAGGTTATCCTCAAACTGCCGCAGCTTGCGCGATTCGGAATATAAATAAAACTTGCGGAAAAAATTCCGCTCCGCCTTGCCCAGACTGTTGTAATAATCCCACTCGATATTGTGCATGCGCACAACTTTGAAACGGTTTTTCAGCGAAGGGTGATTGAGGTAAAAGCAAGTATGCAGCCCCTCAAACAAGATAGGGTGCCCATCGGCTGCCAGATTCGAAAGCAAATCATCACTCTGCCGCGAGCCTACGATATAGGGTACACTGCTGTATATTGCCTGGTAAAATTTTGCGCGGGGATAATAGCGTACGCTTGCGCATATCTTATTCAGTTCCTGTGATTCTTCCCTGCCGTAATGAAACGTATGCAGATGCACATTCACGCCCTTTTCATGCAATGCTTTGATTTTGTAAAAAACATCAATCACTCCGCCATAGTTAGGCGGGTAAGGCACGTTGAAGGAAACGATATGGAGATGCCGCTCCAAGGAATTGCAAGTATAATAATTTGATTCACTACTTTAACGTGGTGCAAATTCCGGACTAAACTGACCCACCCCCGTTATTCGGATTTAATGCAATACTTTTCCTCCTTGAACGGGGGAAAGCCATTCGCTTTGGGCATCAAAAACCCATTTCAGCAAAACCGAAGAGTATCCATCAAATCAGACAAATCATCGAGCTTCACCGGCAGTGCCCTTGTTGTGTCAAGTGTCCCGCAGGGACACCTGGCACACCGGATAGAAGAAGATCTATTGACCTCCTGGTTGTGTCAAGATACTGTGATAAAAACCAAGCTTTTTCCTGAAAATTTTTACGTTTGCAGTAATGGAAAGAGGACGTTGGGCAATTCGTTGCACCAAACATCCATACCATCCACTCCCTTATGCTTTCAACAGGATTCTCTTTAATCATTTGTTTCAATTTAGTTGATGTAAAAGTTTTGAAATCCCGCATGATATATTCCATCGGAGTTCCACGGCTGCCGATTATCAAATGCACATGGCTCGTCATAATGCACCATGCATACAATTCAAGGTCTTTTTTGACTTGGCAAAATCTCAAACTGTCGAGCAGCACTTCTTTGTATTCGTTACGAATGAATACGTCAATCCAATTGACGGTTGCAAAACTCTGGCGCAAGCGTCCGCTTGTGCTTATCATCCTTGAGCGTCCGCTCGTTTGATAAAACCATATCATCTTTACCTTTCCTCTTAAAGTTACCAATATGAGCCGTAAAGACAAATTCCGCGACAACAGCCAATGAGTTGGCGTATACAAATAGCGGACGCCAAAGGATAAATAGTCCAAGCGGACGCTTGTACTATGCTTGGTGCTTGCGTAAAATATCGAAGCACAGGCTTGTGTGTCTGCAGTTGTGAGGTCTGACGGGAGAGTGATAGTCTGTTGTGGTTCGTCAGTCATCCAATAAGTCGGTAAATGGTCAGTCTTAGGGATGGTTGGAATGTGAGTTGGAAGATTAAGACGGCTGGTTGACAGGGTTGCAGGTAACTAACCTTTTCTGATAACTTTCCTGTTTATCTTTCGTAGGAATTATTCAGGAGGATTTGATTTATGCTGTCGAAAATTCGCTTAGTTACGCTCAAAAGAGTCACACGGCTGCTGACTTTACTTCTTATCGTTCAAATGTTCATCAGCGGGGAGCCTGCCTCCGCAAGAAAAGTTTCCGCCAAAGAAAAAGCGGAAAAGCATTTTTAAGAGTTTCGGACAAACAAAACTCCTCACATCCCAAATACCCATCTCCCGAACAAATTCATCATCACTGTAAGCCAGAGTATTCCTGAAATATCCAGCCAGAATCCTGCTTTGAGCATATCTTTTACGGTCAGCTTTTCTCCGGTGAAAATAATCGTGTTCGGAGCGGTGGCAACCGGCAGCATGAATCCGAATGATGCAGCAATCGTTGCGGGAATCATCAGCAGCAGAGGGGGGATGTCTGCGCCAACTGCCACCGCTGCAAGCACCGGCAGCATCAATTGCGTGATGGCTACGTTGGAAGCCAGTTCGCTCAGATAGGTCATGAAAATACAGATGACGAGGATGATGAGAAAATCGGGTAATGCACCGATGCCGTGCATTTGCATTCCGAGCCAATCGGCAAGACCCGATGATGAAAAGCCTTTTGCCAGCGCAAATCCGCCACCGAAAAGGAGAATAATTCCGAACGGCAGTTTCTTTGCCGATTCCCAGTCCATCAGCATCTCGCCTTTTTTTGATTTGGAAGGAATCAAAAAGAGCAGCGTTGCCATAAAAATCGCCACTGTTCCATCCTGAAAAAAATCGGGATGAGGCATCAGACTGCTCCAGCCATGAACGGTGGTGCTCCCAATCTGAATGTCAGCACGCGAAAACCATAAAATTGCCATTATTGAAAAAAGAATGGTAACCGTTTTTTCTTCAAATGTCATTTTTCCAAGACTCTCCAGTTCTTTTTTGAAGATGTCATGATGATGCGGCTGCAGATTCATTTTCCCTTTCATGTTCAGAAACACCAGCAGGATATAGCAAATCAGCAGATAACCGAATGAAAACGGGATGCCGAACAACGACCATTGCAGAAAACTAACGGGCGCATCATACGGAAAAGCGGCTTTGAACTGGCTCAGAAAAATCAGATTGGGCGGAGTGCCCACCAGCGTTGCGGTGCCGCCAATGGAAGCTGCATACGCTATGCCCAGCAGCATAGCAACGCCAATCTTGTTGTTGCGCTGTCCGGTGAGTTCCTCGATGCGTGCAATCACAGCCAGCGTGGTGGGGAGCATCATCATGGTGGTGGCGGTGTTGGATACCCACATGGAGATGAGGTAAGTTGCAAGCATCAGCCCGAAAAGGATTTTGTGATAATCGCTGCCGATGA
>DATLYB010000294.1:0-8682 GCA_035575215.1 Chitinophagales bacterium | reverse complement strand
AAACAAGAAGGCATGACAGACTTAAAGCAAAGAATCACGGAAGGCACAAAAGTCCGCCTGCGCCCTGTGGTAATGACGGCTGCAGTGGCAGCTCTCGGATTTTTGCCGATGGCACTTTCAAAATCAGCCGGAGCGGAGGTGCAGCGTCCGCTGGCAACGGTGGTGATTGGCGGATTGATTACCGCCACGCTGCTCACGCTGGTTGTGCTGCCGGTTTTGTATAGCATCGCTGAAAGGCGCTTGCCCAAAAAATTTCAGAGCGGCACGATGCCTGTGTTGCTTTTGATTTCGGTTTCCAGCGTACTTTTTGCAATGGACAGTCATGCACAATCGCCTCAGGTGCTCACGCTTGAGCAAGCCGTGGAGATGGCTGTAAAAAATCATCCTGCTGCCATGGGTGCATCACTGGAGGTGGAAAAGCAAATACAGCTGAAAAAATCAGCGGTGGATTTCGGGAAAACCAACCTTGCTTACACGCGGGGCGAATTGGAAGGGGCTGCTGTTGATTACGAGTTGAACCTTTCACAGGGATTCAAATTTCCAGCCACGTATGCGTATCAATCGAAGTTGCAAAACCAGAAAGTTGTCCTCAGCGAACGTTCCCGCGAGATTACGCTTGCTGAATTACAGCGCAAAGTACGCATCGCTTACATGCAACTGGCTTACGGCTATAGCAAGCTGCATTTGTTTTCTGCTCTTGAGAATATTTATAGCCGCTTCAGCATGGCGGCTGACAAACGATACGAAGCGGGTGAAACCAATATGCTGGAAAAAACCGCAGCCCAGAGCAGGTTCCAGGAAATCGCTTTGATAAAGCAGCAGGCGCAGGCCGATTTGAAAATATATGAGCAGGAACTCAGACAATGGCTTAACACGACAGATTCCATCCGCATTGCCGACACGATTTTATTCAGAATGAATTTTCAGACAGACGCTTCTTTCCTGCAGAATAATCCATTGCTTGCTTTTTACCGGCAATCAGTAACGGTTTCAGAGCAGCGGCAGAAAGTGGAAAAATCAGATATGCTGCCGGAGCTATCTGCCGGCTATTTCAACAAACAGATTGAGGGTACACCGGGATTTCAAGGATTCAGCGTGGGCATTGCCGTTCCGCTGGCTTTTTGGTCGCAGCAGGGAAAAATTCAGGCGGCAAAGATGGATGTAAGGATAGCACAGACCGAATATGAGAGGCAGCAACTGTCACTCATGGCATTATTTAACGCCAAAATTCAGGAGCACAATAAGCTGCGGGCAAAAGTTGATTATTACGAAAAACAGGGACTGCTCCTTGCCGACCGTCAAATCCGCTTCGCAGAGGAAAGCTACCGTGCGGGTGATATTGACTACATCGAATACGTCAGCAATCTTCAGCAAGCCATCGGCATTAAAACAGAATATCTTGATTCGCTCCGGGATTTTAATCAGAGTGTTATTGAATTAAGTTTTCTGTCAGGACAATTCTGAAATTTCAAAACATTTAAAACAGATAAACCATGAACACATTCAAACATATCGCCCTTCTAATCTCAGCCATTCAGTTTTGGGGTTGCCACTCGCATGACCATTCTCATGACGAAACTCATTCGACAGAAGAACATGCAGCACGTCCGAAGGATGAAGTGCATCTTTTACAACAGCAAATGGACGTAATGGGAATCGAATTAGGGCATTTCCAGGAGGTAAATCTTTCCACCACGATTAAAACAAGCGGGCAGCTGGAACTGCCTCCGCAAAACAAGGCAAGCGTGAGCGCGATGATGGGCGGGAGGGTGACGGAGATTTATGTGCTGGAAGGAGACTTCGTAAAGAAAGGGAAAACGCTTGCGCTGCTCGAAAATCCCGAATTCATTACCCTTCAGCAAGAATATGCTCAAGCCAAAAACCGCCTCGCTTTTCTTGAAAAAGAATACGAGCGCAAAAAGCAGCTGTTTGCCGACAGCATTAGTTCAGCAAAGAATTTTCAGCAGGCGGAGTCGGAATATCTGACCGAAACCGCCAAAGTGAACGCCTTGAAAGCAAGGCTTGGGCTGATGGGCGCAGATTTTAACGAGTTGGACGAGGGGAAAATAATTTCCTCCATTCCGGTGGCAGCACCCATCAGCGGCTACATCAGTGACATCGGGGTGAGCATGGGAAGCTACGTGCAGCCCGAACAGCAAATGTTTCAAATAGTAGATAACGAATTCATTCATATTGACCTGCTGATTTACGAAAAGGATATACCCGAAGTAAGTACCGGACAAAAAGTAATCTTCGCCCTTGCTACCCGCCCCGATTCGCTTTTCGAGGGAAAAATTTTCGCCATTGACAAGGCATTTAACAAAATGCCACGCGCGGTCACAGCCCATGCTGTTATTGAAAACAAGCAGGGGATATTACTGCCGGGAATGTATGTGGACGCCCGAATTGTAACGGATGACAAAAAAACGGCTGCCGTACCTGATGATGCCATTGTTTCTGACGCAGGGCTGAATTATATCTTTGTGCTGAAAGAAAAAACTCATGCAAAGGCAGAGCATGAGCATGAAAAAGAAGAACATGTTCATGAAAGGAAAGAACATGCGGATGAAAATCACAAAGAATCTCATGAAGGCGAATTTATTTTCCAAAAAATTGAAGTGAACACGGGTGCATCCGATATTGGTTTTACGGAAGTGGTTCCTGTACAACCTCTTCCTGAAAATCCCACCGTAGTTGTAAAGGGAGCGTTTTATCTCTTGGCGGAAATGAAAAAAGGAGAGGGCGGGGAGGGGCATCATCATTAAAATAAGGTGTTACGGTTCATTTTCCGCCAATATGAAACTTAATACCTTTATCTTGAGCACCGCGCATGAAAAAGCAACCTCTGTTCGTCACGAAGGCTTCGGGTCAGAAGGCTCCCTTCCGCGAGGAAAAGCTAAAGCGCTCGCTGCTGCATTCGGGTGCAAGCGAAGAGGCGGCTGAGGCAGTGATTGATGAGGTGAAGGGGCGGCTGTATGCGGGCATCTCAACCAAGAAGATTTATCAGACTGCGTTCCGCCTGCTGAAAAAATTTGCGGGAGCTACCGCAGCCCGATACAGGTTGAAACAGGCACTTATGGAGCTCGGTCCGTCAGGATATCCGTTTGAACGATATGTCGCGGAACTCCTGAAATTCCAAGGCTACCGGGTGAAGGTGGGCGTAACGGTGCAGGGCTACTGCGTGAATCACGAGGTGGACATAGTGGCGGAGAAAGACGACAGGCATTTCATGGTGGAATGCAAGTTTCATAACCGGCAGGGATATTACTCGGATGTGAAGGTGCCGCTCTATATTGACTCGCGCTTCCGTGACGTGGAGAAAAAATGGAAGACACAGGACGGTCATCGGGATAAATTCCACCAGGGCTTGGTGGTGACCAACACCCGCTTTTCTGCTGACGCGATGCAATACGCCAGGTGCGTAGGATTACAGTTAGTGGGATGGGATTATCCCGAAAGAGGTAGTCTCAAAGATTGGATTGACACGTCAGGGCTGCATCCGGTCACCTGCCTCACCACGCTCACGCAGACGGAAAAAGAAAGGTTGCTTGAGATGAAAGTCGTGCTGTGCCGTGAGTTGCGGGGCAATGAAACGGTCTTGAAAAAGATTGGGCTGAATGAACCAAGAATAAGGAATGTGATGAAAGAATGCAGTGAATTGTGTGCAGCTGCGGGTACTGCACTGCTTTACTGATGGGCACCGACTGCTTTCAGCATCATCTCTGCCCTGTTCGGATTGAGCAATAACATCATTAAACTCACCACCTCGCCACCACTTCTTCCGAATAGCCCCTGCCTTCAAAGGCGCGCCTTCACGGCAAGGAGTTATCGCTGATTCACCACCACCTTGCCTGCGGCTGTCTTTCCATCCTTAGCTGTGCGCAGGTTCACGAAATACAGCCCTCCTTCAAGACCGCTCATGTCAAGAGCAAAAATTTTTCCCGGTTCAATAACAAGCCGTTTGCGGATGACGGTTTGTCCCAGCATGTTGAGAATTTCAACCGCGGCTTCTCCCGAAATATTTTCCGGCCGGATGCTGATGACGCCATTGGTGGGATTGGGTGCAATCGTGAAGCTGCCCGCAGCGGACACTTTTTCCATGCCGGTCACCGTAACCACCGCTTCGGCAGCGGCAGTCTTCGCTTCCCTGTTGCCCGCCTTGTCGGTGGAGAGGCTATAGAAACGATAGGTCTTGCCGGTTTCGCCCGTCAGCGAGAGCGTATCCTGCACGCTTCCCGTCAGTGGCTGCCACTCCGCGCCATCCTCCGATACGAACAGGCTGTAGTAACCTACACCGGAGTGGGCGTCATAGCCGGTGAGGTGAAGATGGATTTTACCTCCAGCGGAAACGGTCGCGCTCACCGAACTGGCAGGAGGAGTGTTATCCAGCATGTTCTCCCACGTGTTGGTGGAAATCGGCTCGTTCTCATCAAAAATGATTGTGGCGCGGCTGCGAATGAGGGCGCCTGATGTAAGCGTGCTTCTGAGGTTAACAGAATATTCCACCGAGCCTTCGCCTTCGGGAGCATGGATATTCGGGGGCAGGAACCCTTCCAGCAGCGGCAAATCGCCTGTAACGGGGTCAATGGCGGTAAACTGCCATGTGATGACTGCGGAGGCCGTGTCAAGCCAGGCGTTCACCCGCACCTTCATCTGCCGGACAGGAGCAAGGTCAATCTCAGTCACCAACTCCTGCCTGCCTTTGGGAACCTTGTGCAGCAGGCTTCCTATGGTGATATTGCCGAACTCGAAGGTGGAGAGGTCGAAAGCAGAAGCATCGAGCGTATCTTTCACGACCACGATTTGAGCGGCAGCCGTTGCGGAGTCAACGTTTTCGAAGGTAATCATGAAATGCTGCCGGTCTTTTTTATTGACGTAGCGAGCCGCCCCGGCACCGGAAGGTCCGTAGATGGCGTTCGGGTCCATGGATGCCACCGAGCTGGTATTCGTTTCTTTGTTCCCGCGCTGGTGCATGTCTTTGTCAATCTCATTGATGAGGTCTTCCAGTTGCCTCTGCAGTTCGGGGCAATCCTGCGCAAGCTGATGAAGGCGCTCCAGTTTCTGTTTGAGCGTATTCAAATCCTTGGCGGTCTTGTAGCTGTCTTTTATGAACTGTCTCAAATCATTGATGTCATTGAGGTTATCAATGGCAAAGCGGAACGAGCTCATGGTGGCGCCAGGATTGTCAGCCAGCCACTGATTCAGCTGGCGCGTCTTGCCCATCATCAGGTTGCTTGCGCCCCGGTCAACGAGGTGGTCAACGCCCAGCTGAAGCACTTCAGAAGCCAGCTGAGCATTTCCGGCATCTACATTTTGGTTGAAATCGGCTGGCAGCGACTCATAGAGGCTGTTAGTGGTGCCTGTCACATAATTGTAGGTTGCACCCATCACCTGACCCAGATTCGCCATGTGTATAGTAGTGGCTTTGGTGGCTTTCGCCAGCCATCCGATGGGCGTCCTGTCCATCTGAGCCAGCCCCAGCCCCATGTCAATGGCGTCAATGGCTTCCACCGCAAAGTTTTCCGTAGCATCCATCCAGCTTCCCGAAGGACAGGGAGAGCCGAACAGATTGGGCTTGTAGGTGTAGGTGATAAACCGCTTGCTGCCCGAGCCGGTAGATTTGGCAATCAGCGGTATTTCGTAAGTGGAGCTGGGGGCGATATGCGGAATCATCAGCAGGCGGAAATAGCCGTCATACGGCTCGCCCGCAAATGAGTCAATGGGCGTGACGGTGTTGTAGGAGCTGTCATACACGAATTGGATGTCTTCATAATTAAATGTAAACACCGTGTCGCCCGTGTTGATAGTATAAGAGCCGGAGGCGGGCGGTCTGAAAAATTTCGTGTCAAACTTCAGGTCAACGCTCTTGGGCCAAGCCACTGCCACGACTACGCCCGATGCGGCAATATTGCCGGTATTGCCTACAACAAGTGTGAAGCGCGTGTCGCGGTTGATGCGCCACAATCCCGGTCCGGTGATTTCAGACCATGTGTAGGGATATTTCAAATCTTCCACCTCAAAAGAGGCGGGAAATGTTACCGTCTGTTCACCCGGTACTTCAATGATGACGTCATAAAGCCCGGCATCTGCGAAGTGCAGGTCGAGCATCACCTGCAGCTCGTTGTTTCTTGCATTGCTGTATTTCAGGGCGGGTCTTATTTCCGCAGCGCCTTTTTTCAGAATCACTTGGGTAGCCGTATCCAAGCCCCCACCGAAAACCTGCATCATGGCGTCACCGCCCGCGCCCGATTTTTTCGGAGTGAAATATTCAACGCCCTTGATGACGAAATCCTGGCTGGCGGTGTCCCGGAAATTGCATGCGCTGTTGGTGGCAATGAGGCGTGCGGTGAAATTGCCGTAGCCATAATTTTTCAGCGGATACTTCAGCGTGCTGGTAGTGCCGTCACCGAAATGCCAGATGTGGCTGTCCGCATTTTTGATGGATGGGATAAACGCCACCTCGTTTCCCAGGCGGGTGGCATTCATCGCAACAACGGGCTGATGGTCAATGTATGTGAATGAATAATTGTAGGCGAAGCAACTGCCGGTGGCATGGAAGCGGAAGAACAGCGAATCGCTGGCGATGCAGTTGATGGACAGCAAATCGGTAACGGTGGCGCCTGCATTCACATAGTATGTTTTTGAATAAATGGCAGAGCCGTCCGGTGAGCGATACAGATAAAAGTAGAAATAAGCTCCGCCACCGGTGTTAACGATATGCACAGGCATACGGATGCTTCCCTTCACCGCAGCCGGATATTTGAAATAATCGTTGACATCGCTGGATGCCATGGAGGCATAACCGATGTGCCCCTGAATCACGCTTCCTGTACCCACTGGGGTGGCAGCGGAGAAATCATTATTCGGCTCCGCATCTGCGGTGCCGCTGGTGAGCATGTCATAGCTGAGGGAGTAGCTCATGCAGGTGCTGGCTTCGATGGTGAAATAGAAAGTGTCGGCAGCAAGACAGCTCACATAAAAGGTGTCGGTGCGCATCTGACCGCCATCCAGATAGGGCGACTGGTTCAGGACGGCCTGAGCGCCCCTGTATCCCTTCACATACAGATATTGCCCGTTGTTGCCGGTGTTGGTTGCGTTGATAGCGAAGCGGAGCGTGCCGTCATCGGGGAGCGTTGTGACGAAATAATCAATGGGGTCGGAGAAGGTGGCGCCCGAATAGCTGATGCGACCGTTAACGGTTTCGCCTGCCTGAATGGCGATAGCTGTGGCGCGCGAGTTGTTGGGCTCCGCATCTGCGGTGCCGCTGGTGAGCATGTCATAGCTGAAGGAGTAGCTCATGCAGGTGCCGGCTTCGATGGTGAAATAGAAAGTGTCGGCAGCAAGACAGCTCACATGATATATTTCCGTTCGCGTTTCTCCGGCATTGAAATATGGCGATTGGCTCAGCACCGCTGAAGTGCCTTTGTATCCTTTCACGTACAAGTAATGCCCCGCCCCGCTATTGTTAGCAGCGCTGATTGTAAACCGCAGGGTGCCGTCATCGGGTAACACGGTAATGAAAAAATCATCATTGCCCGGGCAAACAGTGCCGGTTACGTTCGTGGCGGCAAAAACCACATCGGCTGAGGTAAAGCCATCATTAGGTTCAGACTCTGGTTGCGCGCTGACGGCAAGGGAGCCAAGCAGCATGCAAAGCACGACTCCCCAAAATCCTGAAGTTCTCATGATTGAGGGTTGTTTAGGGTGATTGGGTAAATGCAATCGTCCGGAGTTTTTGTACGTGCAGTGAGCTAAAAGTGTTATGGAAGGATGCTGCAAATTCAGCTCAGTTCGCACCGGGATACAGCTAAGTTTTATTTGATGTTCCCCTGTTCACTCAGGTTTTCTGCGCTATTCCCCGCGCATTGGCTGACCGGGCGCTTGTAACGCGTGTATCAGATGAAGACGTAGACTTCACGGCATCCGCAATACGCAGCAAGAAAAAAAACTCCTCCGCGCATAGTAAGGCACACAAGACTATCTCCACATTCAACTTGCCACAATAAACATCTCCAACTGGCTTTTCTTACCCTTCGCCTCTTGAATATGATTATGTTTGCCCACGTCCGCATCGAAGTTGAACACGAGGGCTTCGACAATGGAGTTGCGGTTTTCAATTTTACCGCCTGAGTGGTAAAAGTGGTCGCGCGTGATGAAATTGAAGCGGTTCCAGAATTTCTTTATCATCTCATTGTCGCGGTAGCTGTTATGATGCCAGGTGGATAGGATGAATTTTGCGGGAGTTTCCCTCAGTAAATTAAATAAGAGTTCCTCATCTTTTTCAGTCCAGCCGTTGTAGTAGTCAACGTAGCGACCGAAGTATGGCGGGTCGCAATAAATCAAATCATCTTTGCTTGCCAGCGGAATCACGTCAGCAAAATGCTTGTCGGTAAAAATCCATTTGTCTGTAATCACCGCTTTTACTTTGGCAACCTGGTTCACAATCTTTGTGATATAAGATTGCTGAAAACGATTTGGTTTTTTACAAAAGGGGATATTCCATTTGCCGCTTTTACTGAAGCGCATCATGCCGTTGAAGCCTGCGCGTGAAAGAAACAGTAAATCGAGCGGAGCAAAATCTCTGTTGAATCGGTTGCGTACGGTTCTGAAATGTGCGTAGCCGTTTTCGTCCGCATGAAGCAGCTTTTCACCTTCACGCTGCAGGTAGTGTTTAACAACGGC
>DATLYB010000293.1:0-5970 GCA_035575215.1 Chitinophagales bacterium | reverse complement strand
TATTCAGATTTCGACAGAATCCATCCGGCTGCAAGGGAATTTTTACGCGAGCAGTTGAAAAAATATCAGGCGGATAATCCGGAAGTCACTATTGCCATTCCGGCTTACAATGAAGAGAAAAACATTGCAAAGACGCTGGCTTCTTTCGCAAGGATGAATCCGAAATACAGAACCGAGTTGCTGGTCATTAACAACAATTCAAAAGACAGAACGAAGGAGATTATAAATTCCCTGGGAGTGAAAGTCATTGATGAACCCCGCCAAAGCATTAGCTTCGCAAGGCAGGCGGGGCTGGAAAATGCGAAGGGGAAATATTTTCTGAATGCTGATGCAGATTCCGTTTATCCTGACGGATGGATTGATGCCTATGTGGAAGCCCTGAGCAATCCGCAGGTGACATGTGTGTACGGCACTTATTCCTTCATTCCCAGTAAGGATTCTTCGCGGTTTGTTCTGGCAACGTATGAAGCCATTACGCGGCTGATGTTTTTGCTGCGCAGAAAAAAGATGGATTTCTTCAATGTGCTCGGCTTCAACTTTGCCTTCAGGCGTGATGACGGCTTGAGAGCCGGAGGATTCAACACCACGCGCCAGCGTTGGTCTGACGGCTGGATGGCGATGACCCTCCAGCAATTGGGCAGGATTGAACGTATAACCGATGAGCGCGCGCGCGTGTGGACCAGTGACAGGAGGCTGGTGTATGACGGAGGCTTGCTGAAAGCGGTGTGGAAACGGGTCACAAAAGAAGCCGACCGTTACACGAACCTCCCTCGTCCCGAAGCGGAAATAAAAAATTTAAAAACCAATTCATAATCATTCGTCATGAAAAAAGCATTCCTGTTTTCATCAGCATTATTGTGCGGCTCACTTGCATTTTCGCAGAAGCCCGATTACAATGAAATCATTCTTCCGCAGCAGGCAGATTCTCAAATCGTAAGCGCCATGGGACTTTCGCCCTATGAGGAAAAGCTCGTGCAGCTTGCATGGCAGAATTATCCATCCAGTGAAATCTATACAAGCAAGGTGCGCATTGCCGAGAAGAAAATCAGCCTGGAGAAATTTTCATGGACCGACAACGTCAAGGCGTCATTCAATTTCAATCAACGGAATATTGAGAGCGGGTTAAACACTACCGATGAGGCAGGCAACAACTATTATCCCTGGTATAATTTCAGCATCGGCTTTAACATCGGCACCTTTGTCACCACGCCCCTTAACACTTCCATTGCCAAAGAAGAGTTGGACATTGCCAATGCGTATTTGAACCAGCAAAAGCTATCGATTCGCGCAGAGGTGCTGAAGCGATACAAGGATTATCAACTGAAGGTAGAGCTTTTGAAAATCAGAACACAGGCGCAAGATGACGCCTATTCCACACATCAGCTTATCACCCGCGATTTTGAAAAAGGCGCGGCAACCTTGGAGGAGTTCATCAAATCTGCTGCGGCTTACAATGCAGCAGTGGAAGCTAAGCTGATAGCAAGCAAGAATGTACTGGAATCAAAAATATCACTGGAAGAGATGATTGGGGTGAAGTTGGAGGAAGTGGGAAAGTAACAGTTGTGTGATGCCCTGTCAGCAAATGCCGTAAGTAGATGCGGCAGGAATCGGAGGTACGAGTCCTGGGGAAGAAATCTTGAGTTCAGGGTTGGCAATCTTCAAAAATTACAATGAACTTAATTTACAATGAACTTCACTTTCAACCTTCAACCTGTAAGCCTGTAAGTTTTACAATCTGATAAGCAGAGTATCATCAATCACCAAATCATTTGTTATTTTGCAGTCAGGTAAAGACAATCCGAATTGGAAGAAATCAAAATTGGCTGGTTCATTCGCGACAAGGAGGGCATCCGCACCTCTACGCGCGAAAAAATGGAGGCGCCTGAGGGAGTTTGGTACAAATGCCCGGGTTGCAAGGCAGCCCTCACGCTGAAGGAACTGCGCGAAAACCTCTATGTGTGCAAGCATTGCAACCACCACGCCCGCATCGGCAGCAATGAATACTTCAGCATCTTGTTTGACGGGGGCGTCCACCGCGAACTGTTCGCCAGCCTGGTGCCGGTGGATGCGCTGGCGTTCAAAGACCTGAAGACGTATCCCGAGCGCATCCGCGAGAACCGTGAAAAGACAGGGCTGAATGATGCGATGCGCGTTGCCGAGGGCAAGGTGGCGGGTAAACGCATCACCGTGGCTTGCATGGATTTCGACTTCATCGGAGGCAGCATGGGCTCGGTAGTGGGCGAGAAGGTGGCGCGCGCCATTAACCACTGCATCCGCAGGCGCCTGCCTTTGCTGATTATCAGCAAGAGTGGCGGGGCGCGCATGATGGAGGGCGCTTATTCGCTGATGCAGATGGCAAAGACGGCTGCCCAGCTCACCCGGCTTGCTGACGCCAAGCTGCCCTACATCTCGCTGCTTACCGACCCCACCACGGGCGGTGTCACCGCCTCCTTCGCCATGCTCGGTGATGTGATTCTTGCCGAACCAGGCGCCTTAATCGGATTTGCCGGTCCGCGCGTCATCAAGGAAACCATCAAACGCGACCTGCCGGAAGGCTTCCAGCGCAGCGAGTTTCTGCTTGAACATGGCTTCATTGACCGCATTGTGGAACGCAAAAACCTGAAACGGTTGATTGCCGATTTGTGCGAAATGATAAAGACAGGAAAGTAGTGACAACGAGAGGTTGCAATAAATGCGCTTCCGGGATTAATCGGGCTATACGTCAAACTTCCTGTCAAGCAGCGTCTTGAACATAAATGCCTCGCGCGGGTTAAATTCAAATGCGGGCTGTTCCTCCTCTTCTGCGGGAATGACGAATTTCATTTTTTCCGCAATGGCTGATACGCCTTCTTCTTTCTCGTGCCGGTCAATGGGCTTTTCCAGTTCAATAGCCTCGATGCTGCCGGGCATCAGCAACTCGGATGCCCTTGTCGTTTTTTTAGGCTTGGGAGGCGTGTAAACCTTTTGCCTTATTTCAGTTCCGGTTTTCTTGGGAAGCCTTTTTTTTTCAACGGGAGCAAGCGGAGGTGTCTCTCCGGCTTCAGCAAAAACTGGCGGGATTTCAGCCTTTTTTTCTGCTTGCCCTTTCTGAAATTTCTTTGCTCCGCGGATGATTCTCGCAATCAGGAAAATCACAAGCAGGATGACATATACGATGGGTTTCAGGTCGTCTTCCATGCCGCTAATCGGCTTCTAATTTCAGCAAATTTATCTGGCGTTCATAAATTTTTTCGAAAGCCTTCCTGGTCAGTAGGGTAAGCGTTTTCTTTTCCATATCGAAGAGGGAAACGTAGCCGGATGAAAACACAATATGTTTCTTCCAATTGGTGAATTGCGAATACAGCAGAAGGATGCAGATATCTGTGGAGCTAATGAAAGCGGAACTTTCCTCTGTGTGGGGGTGTGCCGTCCACACCTCAAGGGTATCATGCGGCACGGCTTTCATCGGCAGGCTGATGAGATGGCTGTGCAGCTTCTTCCTCGAAAGGAATTTATTCTCATTCGAGTAGGTCAACACATAATCATTCCCGAACAGAACGTCACCGGGATGGAAGGGCGCTGACAGCACAAAAACTTTTCTCTCTGCCGCAGTAATCACGGGAATCAAATTGAAGGAAACGCTGTCGTACTGCTCGAAGAAGTTTCCTTCATTTTCTTTAATTCGTTTATGCGCGTCTTCCCGCAGAACGATGAGTTCGGTTTCCCTTTCGGTGGCAGCACGGGTTGAAATGTCGAGCAGCGATGTCTTCACCGAGCAGGTGCTGTCAAAAATCACCTGGGCGTAAATTCTGAAATGGTTTTCCGCTCCGTAAAAGATGGTTTTGAACTGACTCCCTTCCGGGTAGGATAGATAGCCGACAATGCTGTCGAATGCCGTTATGCCATGAATGGACGATTGCAGGTCAGTGGCGTGTCGGGATGCAAGTTCAAGCTTGTGCAGCAGCATTCCTTCTCGCAGGATTTCCTGCCGTTCCTTCTCCGAAACTGGTGCCGCTGATAACCCCCGGCAGCCGGCTGCCATCAGCATCAGAAATGATATTTTTAATAGCCGTTCTTTTCTGCTATGCATCCGGGAAGCGAATTATAAATTCCATCTGTTTCGTTCTTTCTTCAGAAGAAGGAAGGAAATGTTGTTATACCGCAAGCGTGTCTTTAAATTTGTCATACAGCCTTTCACTGTCACTCTGTCATCCCGCTCCGAAAAATACCTATTTTTGCAATCCAACAACAATATTAGTGTGGAACCACTTACCTTTTATAAAACCATTGACGAATGCAGGCAGGGTGAGGCGTTTACTGCCAAAGAAAAAGTGAACGGCAGGGGGAAAAAGTTTTACATCGAGAGCTACGGTTGCCAGATGAATTTCAGCGACAGTGAGATTGTAGCTTCCATCCTGATGGACAAGGGTTTCCAGCCTTCGGCTGAACATCGGGATGCCGACCTTGTGCTGATTAACACCTGCGCCATCCGAGACAATGCCGAGCAGCGCGTGCGCCACCGCCTGAAAGAATTCAGCATCATGAAAAGGCAAAAGCCCGATGCCCTTGTGGGCATCCTCGGCTGCATGGCTGAGCGGCTGAAAGAGAAATTACTGGAGGAGGAAAAGCTCGTTGACATTGTGATTGGTCCGGATGCTTACCGCGACCTGCCCAGGCTGATTGAAGAAGCTGAAACAGGGCAGAAGGCGGTAAACGTGTTGCTGTCGCGCGAAGAAACGTATGCAGACGTGAACCCCGTGCGGCTCAACAGCAACGGGGTCACTGCCTTCATCACGATAATGCGCGGATGCGACAATATGTGTTCATTTTGCGTGGTGCCGTTCACCCGCGGACGCGAGCGCAGCCGCAATCCGCAGTCAATCGTCAAGGAAGCCCGGCAGTTGTTTGAGCAGGGCTACCGCGAAGTGACCCTTTTAGGACAGAATGTAGATTCTTACCATTGGTCGCCAAGGTTTTCATCCAAAAAAGAGATTCATAAGGCGCTTTCCGCAGGGGAAAGCCCGGGAGGGGATTGCACGTTTTCGCAATTGCTTGAAAAGGTGGCGCAAATCCATCCCGGCCTGCGCGTGCGCTTTTCCACCTCCAATCCGCGCGACATGACCGATGATGTGCTGCATACCATTGCCAGATACGATAACATCTGCAAGCACATTCATCTGCCGGTGCAATCGGGCAGCTCAAGGATTCTGGAAAAAATGAACCGCGGGCACAACCGCGAGTGGTATTTGCAGCGCATCGAAGCCATCAGGCGGATTATTCCCGGTTGCGGAATCACTACTGACATCATCACGGGCTTTTGTTCCGAAACGGAAGAGGACCATCATGAAACATTAAGCCTGATGCAAGAAGTGAATTATGACTGGGCGTTCATGTTCCATTATTCCGAACGTCCGGGTACACTGGCAGAACGAAGATATGAGGATGACGTGCCGCTTGAAACAAAAAAACGCAGGCTGAATGAAGTAATCGCGCTGCAGCAGCGTCTTTCTTATGAAAGCAATAAAAGGGATATTGGTAAAACATTTACCGTGCTGGCAGAAGGCGTTTCAAAAAAATCGGAACGGCAACTATTCGGCAGGAATTCACAGAACAAAGCGGTGGTATTTGAAAGAAAAAATTTCAAGCCGGGTGATTATGTGAATGTAAAGGTAACGGATTGCACTGCTGCCACGTTAGCAGGAGTGGCGGAATAAAATTTTAAAACACAAAAGTGTAAAAACTATATCGTGGACTTGCAATCACTCAAGCAGCGTTTTGGAATCATCGGCAACTCAAAGGCGCTGGATAACGCATTAAGCATTGCCGTGCGTGTAGCGCCCACCAACCTCACGGTGCTGATTACGGGCGAGAGCGGAGTGGGCAAGGAGATTTTTTCGCAAATCATCCACAATCTCAGCCCGCGCAAACACAATCCATTTATAGCTGTCAATTGTGGCGCTATCCCCGAAGGAACGATTGACTCTGAATTGT
>DATLYB010000292.1:0-3449 GCA_035575215.1 Chitinophagales bacterium | reverse complement strand
TGGCGTGCGTGCCATCGTGCTTAACCTGGAAGAAGACAACGTGGGCGTGGTGCTCATGGGACCCTCGCAGGATATTAAAGAAGGCGATACCGTTAGCAGGACGGGCATCATTGCCTCCATCAACGTGGGTGAAGGCATGGTGGGACGCGTAGTGAATTCGCTTGGCGAGCCGATTGACGGCAAAGGTCCCATCACCGGCAAACTGTATGAAATGCCGCTTGAAAGGAAAGCTCCGGGCGTCATTTACCGCCAGCCGGTGAAAGAGCCGCTGCAAACCGGCATCAAAGCCATTGACGCAATGATTCCCATCGGTCGCGGACAGCGCGAACTGATTATCGGTGACAGGCAAACCGGTAAAACCGCAATTGCCATTGACACGATTATCAATCAAAAAGAATTCTACGACAAGGGACAGCCGGTTTACTGCATCTATGTGGCCTGCGGACAAAAGGCATCCACGGTTGCCAATGTGGCAAAAACGCTGGAAGACTACGGTGCAATGGCATACACCGTGATAGTGGCCGCCACCGCGTCTGACCCGGCACCCTTGCAGGTATATGCGCCTTACGCGGGCTGCGCCATTGGTGAATATTTCCGCGACACGGGGCGGCATGCGCTGTGCATCTATGACGACCTCTCAAAACAAGCTGTCGCTTACCGCGAAGTGTCGCTGCTGCTGAAAAGACCTCCGGGACGCGAAGCCTATCCCGGTGACGTGTTTTATCTGCACTCCCGTTTACTCGAGCGAGCTGCCAAAATCATTGAAAAGGATGAGGTGGCAAGAAAGATGAACGACCTTCCCGATGTGCTGAAGCCTATTGTGAAAGGAGGCGGCTCGCTTACGGCATTGCCCGTGATTGAAACCCAAGCCGGTGACGTTTCCGCTTACATACCGACCAACGTGATTTCAATTACTGATGGTCAGATTTTTTTGGAAACGAATCTTTTCAACTCCGGTGTCCGTCCCGCGATTAACGTGGGCATCTCCGTGTCACGCGTAGGCGGCAACGCACAGATTAAATCCATGAAGAAAGTGGCGGGAACACTGAAACTCGACCAGGCACAGTACCGCGAATTGGAAGCGTTTTCCAAATTCGGCTCCGACCTTGACCCTGCTACGAAAGCCGTGCTTGACAAGGGCGCCCGCAATGTGGAAGTGCTGAAGCAAAACCTGCACGAGCCGATGCCGGTGGAAAATCAGATTGCGATTATTTACTGCGGCACAAAAGGGCTGCTTGGCAAAGTGCCCGTCAACAAGGTGAAAGAGTTTGAAACCGAATTTCATACGCAGATGGAAGCGCGTTTCCGCAAGGAGTTGGATTCGCTGAAAGCCGGTGAATTGAAGGAGGAAGTGCTGAAAACGATTGAAGGCTTGGCGAAAGAGCTGGCGGATAAATTCTCAAAATAATGTTTGTCGTTTGTAGTTTAACAACTACGAACAACAAACCACAAACGGAAATTTCAAATGCCCGGAGGCAAACTAAAAGAGGTTAGAACCCGAATCCAATCGGTCATCTCCACGCAGCAGATTACCAAGGCGATGAAGATGGTGTCGGCCGCCAAGCTGCGCAGGGCGCAAGACGCAATTATTCAGATGCGTCCATATTCCGGCAAGCTCACCGAGATGCTCCATAACATCCTTTCGGGCAGCGAAGGCGACATTGAAATCGGATATGCGAAGAAACGTGAAGTGAAAAACGTCCTGCTCGTTCTCATTACTTCCGATAAGGGGCTGTGTGGTGCATTCAATTCGAGCTTGATTAAAATGGCGCGTTCGCTGGTGCAGGAAAAATACAGAGACCTTGCAAAACAAGGTAAAGTGGAAATCATGACGATTGGCAACAAAGGGTTTGCTTATTTCAAACGGGAGCCGTACCCCATCAATAAAGATTTCATCCATTTGTTCAGCCACCTTGATTTCGACAATGTTTCCAAAGCAGCCGGCTACGCAATGGAAGGATTTCTAAGCGGCAAGTTCGACCAGGTGGAGTTCGTTTACAGCCGCTTCAAGAATGCAGCCACACAGCTTTTTACCCATGAGCAGTTTCTGCCGATTCCCAGGATTGAAACCAACGCTGACGGAAAGAACAAAAGAATTCCCGACTTCATCTACGAACCTGAAAAAAAGCAAATCATCGAATATCTTGTCCCTAAAATTCTGAAGACGCAATTTTACAAAGCGATTCTGGACAACAATGCCTCCGAACATGGCGCCCGCATGACTGCCATGGATAAAGCATCGGACAATGCCAACGAACTGTTGCGTGAACTCCGCATCTCCTACAATCGTGCCCGCCAAGCCGCCATCACCACCGAACTTACTGAAATCGTAAGCGGGGCAGCAGCGCTGGAAGGATAGGATAATCATCTTCTACTTCTTCCCCTTCCAATTCGGGTTGAACTGCTTGCCGCGGTTGCCCATGGCTTTGTCGTAGGTTGCGTTTGTTCCTTTTGTGCCTTTGTTCGGGTTTTTGATGTCGGCTTGCGGGTTGGATTTTTTGGGCATGGTGGTTTGGTTTATGGGTTAAAAAATAATTTTATCCTTAGAGTGTGCTTAAATTCTATACTAGCGTCAGCACATTATCTTTTGCATTCGGGTTGTACAACCAGTTGCTGTCAAACTCTTTGATGACGTTCTGATTCTGACTGCTGCCGATAACCAAGCTGTGGAATTTGGTTTTGTTTTCTTTGGCTTTGGAGATTTGTTCCTGCACTGTTTTGTCGAAGGCAGGCATCACGAAATCTGAAATCACCAGCACATCGGCTTTCTTGTAATCTTCGGTGCCGAGCATGCGCAATGCCTCGCGCATGGCAGGCGAGGCGTCCGTGCCGCCATGGAACGACATGGTGAGAAAGCCGATGATTTTGTCCAATGAGTTTTTCAAATCGGTGAGGTTGAGCGTTTCGATGCCGGTGGAAAATGATATGAGATAGCATTTGCGGTTGGCGCGGATGGCGAGTTTGAGGATGGCGAAGCACAGGGTTTTCGCCACGGTTTCCGGGGTGCCGTGCATGGAGCCGCTCGTGTCAACGCAGATGATGAACGGTCCTTTTTTGTTTCAATTTTCATGTCTGACAGTTTTAAGGGGTTAATTAATGGGTTTTATCTTCCTTTAAGTTATGGGAAAGCGGTGCGCAACTTAACGTTCAGTCCTTCATTTGCGAGTGTACCTGACCGTTATTATTAAACATTCTTCCCCCCCGCCATCTTCGCCCATGTATCTCTCAGCGTCACCGTCCGGTTGAAGACTAATTTTTGAGGCGAAGTGTATTTAGTATCCACGCAGAAATAGCCCACTCTTTCAAACTGAAATTTGTCTCCGGGCTTTGCCGATGCAAGGCTCGGCTCCAGTTTTCCGGTGACGATTTTCAGCGAATCAGGATTGATGTAATCAGTGTATTTGGTTCCGTCTTTTTTTCCGGCAGGGTCGGGGTCGTTGAAGAGGCGG
>DATLYB010000291.1:0-2859 GCA_035575215.1 Chitinophagales bacterium | reverse complement strand
GCCCGGTGCTCAGGCGGATGATGCGGTTTTTGTATTCGGTGGGATTGCCGATGCCGTAGATGCATGAAACGGACGCAACGACAATGATGTCCCTTCTTCCCGAAAGCAGCGATGATGTCGCCTGCAGGCGCAGCTTCTCTACCTCTTCATTGATGGACAAATCTTTTTCAATATAAGTATCCGTAACGGGCAGATAGGCTTCCGGCTGATAGTAGTCATAGTAAGAAACAAAGTAGCCGACAGAATTTTCAGGAAAGAATTGCCTGAACTCACCGTACAGCTGCGCCACCAGCGTTTTATTATGGCTGAGCACCAGCGTGGGGCGCTGCACGTTTTGAATCACATTGGCAATTGTGAATGTTTTTCCGGAGCCGGTGACTCCCAGCAGCACCTGCGCCTTGTCGCCCCGCTGCAATCCCTCTGTGAGCTGCCGGATGGCATCGGGCTGGTCGCCCGTGGGCTGGAAATCGGATGTGAGCTTGAACGGCATTCTTTTCAGCAAAATAAGAGCATTTCACCGGTTGAGGACGGTTGTTGCTTACGGTTAATCAAACAGAGTTTTTTGAAGACACGGGGATGGAACATTCCCGCCTCCGGAGTGCAATGATTCAGAAGTGCCTGCTGCATTTGTTAACCTCATCTAACCTCTAAGGTTTAACATCTAACGATATAATTGCTATTTTTAGAATCAAATCATCAACATGGAATTCAAAGATATCGTTTCCATCAGCGGGATGAGCGGGTTGTATGAAGTTATCACCAGGCGCGCTGACGGTATGATTGTGCGCGGGCTGGATGACGGAAAGCCGCAGTTCATTTCCAGCCGCATACACGTGTTTACGCCTCTGGATGCCATCACGATTTATACCACCGATGACAATACGGAATTGTCGAGGGTGCTGCTGGAGGTGAAGAAGCAGGTAGCCGAAAATCCGCCCGTTGATTTGAATGCTGACAACGAGAAGTTCAAAAGCTGGTTTAAAAAAATTCTTCCCGATTACCATGAAGAGAAGGTATATGTCAGCGACATCAAGAAGCTTATCAAATGGTATCAGCAGCTGGACAAGCACCATCTCATCACCGAAGAAATACTGGCGCCCCCAAAGAAAGAAAAGGCAAAGTCGGATGAACATGGCAAGGAAATGAAAGAGAAACCTCCTGCGGAAAAACCGCACAAGCCCGCAGCGCAGCCGAAAGCCGCTGCCAATCCCCACAGCAAAGCCGCCTCCAAGCGAACCGGCATCGGGGCCAAAAAGGTGTAAAACTCCGGGCGGGGGGACCTGTGGATTTCAATTAACAAAATCAGCGATGGGAAAAATCCGGCTCATCATTCAGCGGGAATACATCTCGCGCGTAAGGCAGCGCTCGTTCCTTATCACCACGCTGCTGGCGCCCGCGGGATTTGCCCTTTTCTTTCTGGCGGTGATTTTCCTGACCGGCTACAGCAGTGAAAGCAAAAGGCGGATTGTGGTGAAAGATGACAGCGGCTTTTTCAGAAATAAATTTGCCGACAGCCCTTCCCTTTATTTCTTCTTCAGCGATTCGGCACTGGGCTGGCTGGAGCGGCACTACCGCTCGCTGAATTATGACGGCATCCTGTGGATACCGCCCCTTGAGGATTTGAACCATCCGCGCGGCATCCAGTTCAGGTCGGATATGCAATTGGGCATTAAAACAAAAGAATATATCGAAAGCCAGATAGAGAACGTGCTGCGCGAGAAGAAAATCGAACAGGCGAACATTGACAGGGAGGTGCTCCGAAGCCTGGAGAACATCAGCGTGAGCCTTACCGGTATCGTGTATGGCGAGGAGGGCGAAAAGACAGGCGACACCCTTATCGCCACCGCGCTTGGCTATCTGATGGGCTTTGTGATTTACATCGTGCTGTTTATCTATGGAGCAATGGTAATGAAGGGCGTGATGGAAGAAAAAGCCAGCCGCATCATCGAGGTGATGGCAGCCTCGGTGCGCCCCTTTCAGATGATGATGGGCAAAGTGGTGGGCATAGGCGCAGTGGGGCTTACGCAGTTCATCCTGTGGTTCATCCTCATCGGGCTGGTTTACTTTATTTTCGGGATTGCCTTCGCAGGCAAGCTTGCCGCGATGCAGCAGTTCGCTCTGCATCCTGAGCTGGCGCCCACCACCGACCAGTATGAAATCGCCCTGGCACTTTCGAGCCGGGAAGATATTCCGGTGTTCAAGCTGCTGTTTTTCTTCCTGTATTATTTTTTGGGAGGCTATCTCATCTACGGCTCGCTGTATGCCGCGCTCGGCTCAGCCGCCAATGATGAAGGCGACACCCAGTCGCTCACCGTGTTTATCTCGGTGCCTATTGTAATTTCCATCCTCATCATGATGTCAGCCATTCAGGAGCCGAACAGTCCGCTGGCGCTTTGGGCGTCCATCATACCGTTCACTGCCCCTATTGTGATGCCCGCCCGCATACCTTTCGAGCCGGCAGCGTGGCAGATTGCCGCTTCGATGATTTCGGTTGCCGCAGGATTCGTGTT
This sequence comes from Chitinophagales bacterium, assembly GCA_035575215.1. Taxonomy (GTDB): domain Bacteria; phylum Bacteroidota; class Bacteroidia; order Chitinophagales; family CAIOSU01; genus DATLYB01. Next base: position 349 of record DATLYB010000291.1, on the reverse strand, counting down.
CACCACGTGGGCAGCCGCCAAAATTTACCGCACGGGCATTTTGCTTTACGGAAAAAAAATAACGTTGAAAGAACTGTGGAAGTGGGCGGTGCAGTCAAAAGCGTTTTGAATGTATAAAAAAAGCAACCCGCCCATGTATAGCGGGTTGCGAATTTTTCGGTACCTCAAAATGGGACTTAGCCTTATGGATTAAAGTGCCGCACAACCATTCCCATGCAGGGGCAGGCAAAAGTGATTAAAACTTTATCTTTGCGCACCATGTTCATAAAAATGAACAACCGTACCGGCAATCCGCCCCGCGCCCCCCTTGCAAAATGAAAATCATTATTCCCATGGCAGGCATCGGCAA
>DATLYB010000290.1:0-3510 GCA_035575215.1 Chitinophagales bacterium | reverse complement strand
AATTCGTTAAGACCTGCGGGCGGCTTCGGGAAAAACTGATTGAAATGGAAAAGCACAACAAGATAAAGCTGACACACACCATGCATCATGATATTGATTTTGTGGTGGAGCGCGGGCTGAAGCAGGCAGGACTGTACCACGACCGCAGACCGCTGGTGAAAAAAGCAAATGGCGACATCATGAGCCCCGATTTAAAATTGCTTTACTTCTACCACAACAGGCTGGAGGGTTACGGGTTAGAGGAACTCATTTGATTCGGGGATGCCTTGAATACGAATGAGCAAAACAAACAAGCAAACAATGAACAATGGTTGAATCCAAAACCATAGGCGTGGTGGGCACCGGCAGTTTTGGAGTGGCGCTAGCCAATCTCATAGCCGAACATCACCGGGTGATTCTTTATGCGAGAAGACCGGAAGTGGCGGAGCAAATACGCAGGACGCGTGAATTCGCCAATCAAATAGTGAGCGATTCCATTTGTGCCACCAACGACCTGCAGGAGGTGGCTGAAAAATGCACCCTTATTTTTCCGGTCGTGCCTTCTGCCTTTTTCAGAGATATAACAGAAAAAATCTCACCTTTCCTCCGCCCCGACCACATCATGATTCACGGCACGAAGGGGTTCAATGTTAAGCTGAAGGAGGGAGAGAAGCTGGAGGAAATGAAATCACTTTCACGCGAACAAATCCAAACGATGAGCGAATTAATTTGCGAAAAAACGGTGGTGCTTCGCGTAGGATGTTTGTCCGGTCCGAACCTCGCCACGGAAATCGCCCTGCATCTGCCTGCCGGAACGGTGATAGCAAGCCATTTTAATGAAGTCATCAAACTGGGCAGGCAGGCTCTCCGCAGCCCGCGCTTTCAGGTGTTCGGCAGCCATGATTTGATTGGGGTGGAGCTTGCGGGTGTTATGAAAAACATTATCGCCATCGGCTCCGGAGCAGTTTCCGGGATGGAACTGGGCGAGAACGCACGCGCACTGTACATCACGCGCAGCCTGGGTGAAATCATCCGGCTGGGTACTGCCCTGGGCGGTGACGCGAAAGCGTTTCTCGGTGTGGCGGGCATTGGCGACATCATCGCCACAGCCTCCAGCCGGTTCAGCCGCAACTTCATGGTGGGATACCGTCTGGCAAAAGGCGACACCCTTCAGCAAATCATCGAATCCTCAGATGAGGTTGCCGAAGGCATCCACACCGTGCGCATCACAAAATTGCTTGCCGACCATTACGGGGTGCGCGCCCCCATTCTGAATGTTATTTACCGCGTTTTGTTTGACGGTCTTTCCGTTGGCGATGCAGTGGAATATCTGATGAAATATCAGTTTGAAAGGGATGTGGACTTTTTGTAGTGATGTCATTGCTTCCCCTTCACATACTCAATCATCTCCAGCAAGTATTCCGGCTTTTCATAGGAATCAGGATACTGTTTGTTGAATAATCTGAGCGCAGCTTCATAATCCGCCAGTGACTCTTTCCATTTTTCCAATTGCGCATAAAGGTCACCCCGGTAAGTGAATCCCCTGCTCGAATTGGGATACAGCGACAGCAATTTGCTGACATACTCCATCGCTTTCGCATTCTCATCCTTGTAATAGTGATAATCTGCGAAATGCAAAAGCATGGCTTCACTATTCATCACCTCATCGGGAATTTTCTGCACAAGTATTGTAAGATGAACCTTGTTGGAAGTTTCGTCCTGTATTCGCACGGATACGGTATAATCACCGGCTGCCAGCTTGTTGTCAAACCCGTAATTTGCCCGGTAATAGGAATTTTCATCCAGCACCGCTTCCGCTTCGGTCTTAGGAAATGCAAGAGGTGTCAGAAACAGCTTCTGCTTTTCCCCTTTTGAATTGAGAATGTCAAATTCAACCATGCTTGCCCACGGCTGCGATACAGAGCCGATGGTTGTTTCCTTCACCACGTTCATATTTGCCTTCACGCGTTTTACTTCTGCATCGTAATACTCCTGTTTGATTTCGCCTTTGTCGAGTTTTGATTTCAATTCATCAAGATACAATTGCGCTTCGCTGTTGTTGCGCCTGTTCCATCCGGCAAACTGGTTGCTCAGCGTCACGGTGAAGATAATCGGCTCATTCAAATAGGCAGTATCGTCTTTTGTTTCGTTCACATTCAGCCCGATGTTGAATCGGGATTGCGCTGCAGCGTTTAATGTGAGCAATACAATTAAAACCAACATCACACGCAAGCATCCGCTTGCGCGGCTGTGAACTGGGGGCGGAAGTAAGGTTTTTGTCTTCATCTGTTCGGGTATGGCGTATTATGGTTAACGCGGAACTGGGCGATGCAATTCCCTCTGCCGTTTGCGCACGCCCCGAACCCTGCGTTGGGATTGGGATTCTGGTTCGCACCGGTTCCGTTTGCGCCCGTGCAGAAAATAGAGCCGGGTGTTTCGACAGCCGCTCCTTGATTGTCATAGCGCATGATGCAGCTCAAATCTCCGCTGCGAAGACCGTTCGCACCATTCGTTTCCCCATGATGAAAAACATTACAGCCATGCCCCAATTCATGCGATGTTACCTGCGTGAGTTTGGTGTTGTAATTCAATCTGCGCGCGGTACAATGGCGCTGAATGGCATTGGTATATACAACGATGCGTAATTCCCAATTGGGCGGATTGGGGCGGTTGTTATCACCCAGAGCAATGCCAAGCAGTTCGGTGCTGTTGCCGCCATCCACCAGATGCAAGCCGCGCTGCAATCCGGCATGAGCGGTGGCGTAGTTAAAATTCACATACCGTTCGGTGTTTTTGTTGTAATGCGCTTCATCAATCAAATGCACGGTCAGTCCTGAAGCAGTTTCAAAATTTGCTACCGGAAGGTTGTCTTCATTATTGATGAATAAATCCTTCCGTTTGTTATTCAGGCGCACGTGAGCAACCGCGGGCTGGGTTACCTTAAAGCCACGATACTCTTCATAGTTGCTGTAGCCATCGCCATTGTTTCCGTCACCGGAGGGCGTATTGTCGGTATCAGCTTTGTTGTCAGGCGGGTCAGCGATGGCAGCACTTCCGATAGAGGCAGTCCATCCGCCATCGCAGATTTTATTTTCGTCAATATCCATCGGAATGGTGACACGGTTGTCTTTGTATTCTTTCTTTTTCGGGCGTCCTGCCGGATGTGTCACCTCGCTTTTCTTGACACCGATGGAATAATACAAGGGGGTGCCGCTCACCTGACCTTCACTCGGATTGGTGTTGATGTTCGCATACGAGCGCAGGAATCCGTACGAACCGAAATCTCGCGAATAAATTTTAATTGCGTATTCTTTGACGGGTTTTTTAGTGCGCGCTTCCTGGAATAAATCTTTCGTATTGCAGGAAGAAGTAGTGGTTTGGGGTGAAAACGCCTCATGGTCGGCTTCATCTTTAATATGAAGGTCAACGCATTTATCTTTGTCGGCTTTGTTTTTCACCGGCTCGTTCAGGCAAATGCCGGGCTCCTTGGAAACATCTCTTAATTCCAGAAAATGGATGCGGCATTGATGA
>DATLYB010000289.1:0-19461 GCA_035575215.1 Chitinophagales bacterium | reverse complement strand
AAAACATTATTTGACGTCAGCAATGACGAGCTTCGCCCCGCCATGACAGGCGTATTCTTCCAGCTTGACGGACATGGCGCCACCTTTGTCGCCACCGATGCCCATAAGCTGGTTCGGTACAGACGGACAGACACCAAGGGCGGCAAGGCGGCATCATTCATTGTACCGAAAAAAGCGTTGAACCTCTTGAAAACTGCCCTTCCTTCGGATTCCACCAATGTCACCATCTCATTCAATAGCAGCAACGCTTTTTTCAATTTCGACAACGTGAACCTGATTTGCCGGCTGATTGACGCGAAATATCCCGACTACAATGCAGTGATTCCAAAGGAGAGCAGCAGCAAGCTTACTATCAACCGCAACAGCCTTTTGAATTCGATGCGCAGGATTGCGATTTTTTCCAACAAAACCACCAACCAGGTAGTGATGAAAATTGCCGGAAGCGAACTGACGATGTCAGCGCAGGATTTGGATTTCTCCAATGAAGCCAGTGAGAGGCTGGTGTGCAATTACGAAGGTGCTGATTTAGAAATCGGCTTCAATGCAAAGTTTCTGATTGAAATGCTCACTGTACTGGAAAGCGAGGAGGTAATATTTGAATTTTCAGGTCCAACTCGCGCAGGTATCCTGCTGCCCTCGGAAAAAGAGAAAGATGAAGACCTGCTGATGCTGGTGATGCCGGTGATGTTAAACGCGTGATTTGAAATACAGAATCCCCATCAAAACCGTTGAATCCTTGATAATACATCCCAAACTCTAAAAATCCCGTCTTGTAAAATAAACCAGAACCATGCGTCAATTATTTTTCATTCCGGCTGTTCTGCTTTGCCTATATTCAAGCGCACAAATCACCATCGTTTCCAGCGACATGCCTTCTGCAGGCGATACGTTTCATTCCCTGCGCGACACCCTGCCGGTAGGCTTCAGCATCGGACAGAAAGGACCCAACCGCACGTGGGATTTCAGCAACCTGAATGCGCACGTTCAAGTGACTACCTATGCCGTTGCCCCATCCTCCACTCCGTATGCCTCTGACTTTCCAAACGCCAACCTTGCCCTTACCAATGATTTCAGCGGGTTCGTGTATTACAGGAATACCGTATCAGCCCTGAAGGTGGAAGGTTTTGCCGCCAATGACCCCAACCTCGGAATCATCTCCGTGAACTTTAATCCCATCCCTGACCAGTATCACTTTCCGATGACCTATCTCACCAGCTTTTCTGGCAGCAGCGGCTTTCAGGAATCAAAGAATTACAATCAACTGCCTCCGAATATCCAGCAGCAGATTGATGACGCACTCTCAGGCATCCCGGGTGCAAGCGTCACTCAGGTGAGGGTGACGTTCACATCCAACTATACCGATACGATTGATGCGTGGGGAACCGTGATTACACCCATCGGCACCTATCAGGCTCTCAGAAGAAAGCGGATTGAAAACAGCACGACCATCATCGAAGCTCAGGTGCAAATTACGTTTCCGCCTTCCACTTTCTGGTATGAAATCGCCAATGTGCCTTCCGCCACAACGGAACACATGTGGCTCAACGACCTTACGGAATTGCCGCTCGTCACGCTGGGCTATGATTCGCTGCGCAATATTGTTTCCGTCACCTATTCGACATTGCCCCCGCCCCCGATTGCCGGCTTCACCTGGCATAATTCCGTTGGCGGACTGGTGAATTTCACCAACACCTCGCAAAATTCTCCCACCGCCTTTGATTGGGATTTTGGCGATGGCTCGCCTCACTCCACCCTCCAACATCCCAGCCATATCTATGCTTCCAACGGCAGCTACTATGTGTGCCTCATGGTAAGCAATACCAGCGGCACCAATACATATTGCGATTCCGTGCGCGTGGCGGGTATCAGCCCGGTTAACAATCCGCCCGTTGCCGTGAGAGACTCCGCACACATTGATTATCCAGCCATAGCCACTATCAACCTGCTCGCAAATGATTTTGACCCCGATGGCAACAATATCACCTTCAATTTTCCTTTTCCGCCCCTGAATGGCACGGTAACATCTCTTGGCAATGGCTTGATTGAATATGAAGCCAATGCCAGTTTCCGCGGCATTGACAGCTTCCAGTATAAAATTTCAGATGACGGTTCGCCCGTGAAGTCCGACACCGGCACCGTGGTAGTGCGGGTGGACGGTCTTCCGTTTGCCAACTTCACCTACTCCGGCAATGGGTTGACCGTGCAGTTTATGAACTCATCATCGGGCTACGACAATGTGTTTTGGGATTTGGGTGATGGCGACACGGCAAGCACGAATACGGTGGTGCATACCTATGCCACTGCCGGTACTTACACCGTATGCCTCATCGCCATGAATGCATTCGGAGAAGACAGCACCTGCAAAGCGGTGAGTGTGCCCATCACGGGAATTGTATCGGTGCAAGACGAAAACATAAGAATATATCCGAACCCCACAAGCGGGGAGCTATTCATTCAAACTGGTAACCGGCAAATCAGCAAGGCGGAACTGTTTGACTTGAGCGGCAAACTTATCAGCACGCAATACCCGCCACCCAGCGCTAAACCTTCCTTTGACCTCTCAAACGTGCCGCAAGGTTTTTATATCTGCAAGCTGACGGCAAGGGATGGTAAAGCAACGGTTGCCAGGGTGATAAAAGAGTGAAGTACCATTGCCCTCGTGCCTTGGACTTAATCCGAAAATTCGTATTAAAGCCCGGACAGGGACCGCCATCTATGCGCATGTTCGGTCTTATTGGCTATCCTCTCATTCATTCTTTTTCTAAAAATTATTTCAGCCGAAAATTTTTGAGCGAATACATTACGGATGCGGTGTATGAGAACTTCGAGATTAAAGAAATTGCCCTGCTGAAAAAAATCATTGCTGAAAATCCCTCGCTCCGGGGATTGAATGTCACTATTCCGTACAAGGAAGCGGTCATTCCGTTTCTGGATGAACTGGACGCTGACACAAAAAAAATAGGAGCGGTCAATACGATTAAGGTATTGTCCGGCAGGCTTAAAGGATTCAATACAGATTACGTTGGATTTCTGCGCTCGCTGATTCCACTTTTGCAGCCTCATCACAAAAAAGCGCTGATTCTTGGCACGGGCGGTTCATCAAAAGCGGTGAAGTATGCACTGGAAAAAATCGGGATTGACTACACCTTTGTTTCAAGAAACCCTTCGGGGAAGAATGAAATACCATATGCCGGCATCACCAAAAAAATAATGTACGACCATACGGTCATCGTTAACACCACACCCGTTGGCATGTTTCCCGAAATATCCAAATCGCCCGCCATCTCCTACCAATGGCTCACTTCCCGGCATCTTTTGTATGATTTGATTTACAACCCGGAGGAAACGTTGTTTCTGAAAAAAGGAAAACAGAAAGGAGCTGTGATTAAGAATGGTTGCGAAATGCTGGAATTGCAGGCTGAGGAAGCATGGAAGTTGTGGTCGGAGTTCTGACAATAAACTTTTACTTCATTTTGAAGGAGCCGTTTGCCGCTTGCATTTGCGCTTGGTTTCCTTCGCCCAGAATCTGATTTTCATCATTCCGTATGCCTTAGAAATAGCTCATCCTTCTCGGAGTGAGGTAGGTGGTCTTTTGAAACTCATAGCCAATCATGATTTCATGCGAGCCTGAGTTGTAGTCCTGCAGTTCAGTGAGCGTATAATCATAGGCATAGCCGATACGGATGCCTTTGGCGAAATTATATTCGGTCATGAAAATCACCGCGTCACCGGTGCGGTAGCCCGCGCCAAACCAGAATGCTTCCCTGATTAAGAAATTGAGGTTGAAATCGGCTTCGAATGGCGCGTTCTTCACATACTTGAACAGCACCGAAGGTTTCATCTTTACATGCTTGCCGAGGCTGAACACAGCACCCATCGTGTAGAAATAATGTTTCCACTGCCTTGCAATAGAATCCGTGCCCTCATACTTGAATCCCTCGCTGAGACTCGCATTCAACAGATGAGGCACAGAAGCGCCCGCGTAAAAACGGTTGGTGTAATAGTACACTCCCGCACCGAAATTGGGGCTTACGAAACTCTCTTTCGCTGAAAGGAAAGCGTTGTCATTGATATCATTGAGCGAAAGCTCGCTCCAGCGCGCACGGTAGTTGGTAAACTCCACGTTGATGCCGATAGCGAGTTTGCCGTGCTTTTTGAATTTGATGCGGTAGGCGTAATCAGCGCGCACGCGGATGGTGTTGAAGATGCTGATGTTGTCGCTGGTGACGGAGCCGCCCAAGCCAAGCTTGTCATTCAGCAAAGTCGAATGCCCCACGAGCACTGCCGTTTTAGGCGCCCCTTCAAGCCCTGCCCATTGATGGCGATAAAGGGCGAGCACGGTGGGGCGTTCGCGGCTGCCCGCATATGCTGGATTTACCGCCAACCCGTTGAACATGTACATGCTGTACATCGGGTCTTGCTGGGCGAAGGAGGTGAGTGAAATGAAATGGAGTAAAGTAAGGACAAGAAGCACAGCTGTTACTCTAAGTGGAGTTGACAAATAGAGGCATCCCCTGCCATCCTTAGGTAAACTCAGGATGACCATCCGAATCGCTTGCAATAAATTATTGTGACACATCTTTATTTCATTCTAACCATCTCAAATCTCGTGCTCGCATCTCGCATCTAATATCTCATTACCTGTGTATCACCACATAACCTGTGTAGGTGGTGTTAGCATCGTCATGCAATTCAAGGATGAAATAGTAAGTACCATCAGGCAATGGCTTATCGTGTTCATTCGTGCCTGTCCATTCATTCTTATAGCCAAAAAATTCACGCACCTTGTTACCCCAGCGATTGAAAATCATCAGCACATTATCAGGGAAAAACTCAATTCCGGGAATATCGAAGTTGTCGTTGGTGCCGTCACCATTGGGCGAAAAGCCGGTAGGGATAAAGATGTTCGGTCTGCATGGCAGCACGGTGATAACCACCCACCCCGTATCACACAGCGAGGGTTGCGTGTTGCTTTCGCAGATGATGTAGGAGAAGGTGTCAATTCCGATAAAAGTGCTGTCAGGTATATAGGTGATGGTTTGGTCTGAGTTGATTCTTACCGTTCCATGGAAAGGCGTGGTAAAAATTGCGGAAACAAAAATATCATCGCCATCGGGGTCGTAATCATTATTCATTACAGGAATGTCAATACGTGAATTGCGGCACACGAAAATTTTGGCGGTATCATCTATCGCCACAGGCGGCTCGTTGCACGGAGGTCCGTCAATGATGAAGGTGGCTGAGCCTGTACATGCGTTTGCGTCCGTTACCGTGACGGAATAATCCCCTTCATCCAGGCTGTCGAGCAAATTTCCGGTAGTGCCGTCATCCCACACGAACGTGTAGGGTGGTGTTCCGCCTGTTGCAATCACAATGATGGAACCATCGGTGGTAGTGTCACATGTGTTTGGTGTGATGATGCTGTTACTGAAATCAAAAGGTGCAGGTTCCGGAATGTTGACGGTAAATGATGCCGTGCATTCATTGGCATCGGTGACGGTGACAGAAACCGGACCGGCAAACAGGCTGTCGAGCGAATTGCCGGTGCTGCCGTCATCCCACAGGTAAGTGTAAGGCGGTGTTCCGCCCGAAATATTGACGCTCAGCGAGCCATCACTTCCTCCGTTGCACGTCACGCTGTCAGCGACAGGAGCAATACTGAATGGATTCGGCTCAAAAACTACGAAGCCGTTTTCATAAGCCGAACAACCGCTGCCGTTTGCAACTGTTACCGAATAGATTCCGGCTCCCACTCCGCTGATGCATTGAGTCGTATCCCCGGTTGACCATTGATAAAAGTAAGGACCCGGCACACCGGTTACTTGCGCGCATAATGCAGCGTTGGAGTCGCCATTACAGATTAACTGTTGCGTTTGTTCGATGAGAACATCCATCACCGGAGGCTCAATGATGGTGAAGGAGGCTGACGCGGTGCAGCCATTTGAATCTGTCACTGTGATGGAATAAATTCCGCCACCGCTCAAGCCGCTTACATCTTCGGTGGTATCACCCGTATTCCACAGATAATTGTATGGCAAAGTTCCACCGATTACGGTTACGTCAATATTTCCCGTTAATGAACAAACGGGCTGAGTGATATTTCCGGTAACCAACAGCGAGTCAGGCTGGGTGATGGTGATAATATCCGAAGTATCGCCACAGCCATTGGCATCGGTGACAGTGACGTCATACGTGCCGGGCGGCAAGCCGGTGACGGTTGCGCTGGCATCACCGTTTGACCAATTATAATTGTAAGGCGGAGTTCCGCCTGAAACCTGAACGGTGATGGAGCCATTATTCGCCCCGCTGCATTGCACATCAGATGAATCCACAATTGTTACAATCAAAGAATCCGGTTGCTCTACGGTGAAATTCCCTGCAGCTGTGCAGCCATTTGCATCGGTTGCTGTAAGAGAATAATTGCCTGCCGTGAGACCGGAAATCGTTGTGATAGTGTCGCCTGTACTCCATTGAAGCGTGTAAGACGGAACGCCTCCGCTGACGGTCACGCTGATTGAGCCGTTATCTTCTCCGTTGCAAGCAGGTTGAGTGATGTTCGGCTGAATTTGTACAGGCTGAGGCTCGTTCAGGAAGAAACAGAAAGTGTCACTTACACATCCATGGGCATCGGTGATGACCACACAGTATTGCCCGGTGGCGATTCCGGTTAAATCTTCCGTGGTATCGTCATTCGACCAGTTATAGTTGTAAGGCGGAGTGCCCCCCGTGACGGTGATGTTAATTCCTCCGGTGGAATCGCCATTGCACAGAGGCTGGGTAAGCGTGTCGGTTGTCGCTGCAATTTCTTCCGGCTCGTCCACAATGATGGTTGTCGTTGCCGGGCAGCCGTTTGAATCGGTCACCGTTACGCTGTAGGTTCCAGCGCCAATACCGGAGATATCCTCCGTGTTCTCCCCGCCTGACCATTGGAACGTGAATGGAGGCGTGCCCTGAATCACCATGACGTCAATGGAGCCATCCGTTGAGCCGTTACATGATGGCTCGGTGTGAGCGGCATTGATGATGATGCCTGGTGATGCAGTGAGAGTGGCGGTTGCTGCCGTTGTGCAGCCTGCGCTATCGGTAACCTCCACGGTATAAGTACCCGGCTCTAATCCGGTAATCACCGCGCTGCTGTCACCCGTTGACCAGAGAATCATGAAGGGCGGAGAGCTTGATGTTATCACCGCTTCGAGCGCGCCCGCTGGGTTATCGCACGTGATGTCGGTTGTGTTAATCGAAATCTGAGGTCCGTCAATATCATTCAATGGAATGATTTGAGTTTCCTCGCAGCCATTAGCATCCGTAATTGTAACAATGTAAATTCCGGCATCCAATCCGGTGATAGCGGAATTAGTCTGCCCGGTGTTCCAGGAATAAGAGTACGGAGGAGTTCCTCCGGAAACAGAAACCGAAATGGAGCCGTTTGATTGTCCGCAAGACGGGGAAATTGTGGTAGCGATTAAGTTTAGTCCGCTTTCTTCAATCACTTCAAATGTCATTACTTCCTGACATCCGGTGCTGTCCGTAAGGGTAACCGTGTAGTTGCCAGCATCTAATCCGGTAATATCTTCAGTGACGGCACCATTGCTCCACTGGAATGTCAGCGGAGAGGTTCCGCCAGTAACTGTAATATCAATGGCTCCAGTGTTTCCGATGCCGCATGCGGTATTGCTCACATTGCCGCTGATAGAAATGTCATTTACGCTGCTGATGTCAGCAGTTTCCGATGCGGTGCAGCCGTTTGCATCCGTAACGGTAACTCCATAGCTTCCCGCTGGGAGGCTGCTGATTGTTGCGCCCGATTGTCCGGTTGACCATTGAATTACAACGGGCGGTGTTCCACCGCTGACGGTAATGGTAACGGAGCCGTTCGATTCACCGCAAAGGGGCTGGGTGATGCCCAGCGAGATGATTAAAGTGCTATGGGCGCGAACTGTGTAAGTGGCATTCATGGTGCAGCCATTCGCATCGGTGACAAACACCGTATAAAGTCCCGGAGAAAGGTTCGTCAAATCTTCTGAGGTGATTCCAGCAGTCCATGAGTAAGTATAAGGAAGTGTTCCGCCACTGACGGTAATATCAATGGCGCCATCGTTTCCACCGGCACAGGTGGCGTTCGTAATTTCAGCCGTGATGGAGATTTCAGTCGGTTCGGTTACGGTGAAACAAAACGGAGCGCTTACGCATCCGGCAGAATCGGTTACCACTGCGCAATATTCTCCGGCACTAAGTCCTGTGATAACAGTTGTTGTGTCTCCGGTTGACCATTCGATAGAATACGGAGGCGTGCCTCCCGAAATGGATATGCTCAATGAGCCATCGCTTCCGTCATTGCAAAGAGGAGGGATGTTGGCAGCTTCTGTGATAATTAATTCATCAGGGTCATTCAGGAACATAGTCATTGAAAGCGAACAACTGTTGCCGTCACCGATAGAGAGGGAGTAATTTCCGCTCGCAATCCCCGTGATGTCTTGTGAAGTATTTCCGTTTGACCATACAAATGAAAAGGGAGCCGTTCCTTGCACAACGGTTATATCAATTGCGCCATCATCGCCATCCGGGCAGGTCGGTTCATCACGGTCAGCTACAGCAATGATACCTTCAGGTGCATTGATTTGAATGAGAGCGGATGACGAACAACCCGATTGGTCAGCTACGGTAACAATATAAGTGCCGCTTGCAAGACTGCTGATGGCGAAAGTGGTTGCTCCATTCGACCATTGATATGAATAAGGGGGCGTTCCTCCCGAAGCTGAGATACTGATGGAACCGTCAGAGCCTGAACAGGAGGCATCTTGTTTTGAAAAAGATAAAGAGGGTGCTCCTGCGTCATCCACCATCACAGATGCAGACGCTGAACATCCATTTGCATCCGTTACAGTGATACCATATACCCCTTGCGGCAAATTGCTGATGGCGCTTGTTGATTGACCATTGCTCCATGAAAAGGTATAAGGTGCCGTTCCACCGCTGACGGAAGCAGTTGCGCTTCCTGTGAAGCCAATGCAGTTAGATGGGGTGGATGAAACAGTAAGAACGAATCCGCTGTCTTCCCCGACTTCAATGGTCATGATTTTTGAACATCCCTGAGCGTTAGTTACAGTTACGGAGTAATTTCCGGCAGCAATTCCGCTTAAATCCTCTGATGATGCGCCATTGCTCCACGCAAATGTGAAGGGGGCACTTCCATCCGTTATCGTCAAGTCAATGGCTCCCGTATTCCCTGTGCCGCATAAATCATTCATGACTGAAACCGTTAGTTCCATACTGCTGATGTTGCTGACATTTGCCTGTGCAGAGGCAGTACAGCCATTGGCATCCGTGACAATCACAGAATATGAGCCGGCAGGCAAGTTACTTATGGATGAAGCTGACGCTCCTGTGTTCCAGCGATAGAAGAAGGGAGGACTTCCACCACTCACTGAAACGAATACCGCGCCATCCGAATCTGCACAGGTGGCATTCACGATACCGATGTTGATTGTTATCCTGTTGGGTGGATTTATGGTGTACGTTGCGCTGGCGCTGCATCCGTTGGCATCGGTGACAATCACCGAATATGTTCCTTCCGACAGATTATTCAAATCTTCGGTGACCGCCCCGTTCGACCATGAATAGATGTAAGGCGGGGTTCCTCCGCTCATGGAGAGGTTTATTCCGCCATTCGAATCTCCTTCGCATAAAACCGGAATGACTGTTGCCGAAAGCTGCAAGGAGGGGGGCTCAGAGACAGTAAAACAGAACGGAACGCTCACACAATTGCGCGAATCGGTGAGCGTCACGCAATACTGCCCTGCCGGGAGATTGCCAATATCTTCTGTGGTTTGCCCGTTTGACCACGTGAAAGTGTAAGGCGGAGTCCCCCCTGAGAGTGTTATATCAATAGCGCCATCACTGAAGCCATTACAGGAAACGCTGCTGATTGCTGCTGTTGCATTAAAGGGTGCAGGTTGCGTAATCGTAAATGAGCTGGATACGGTGCAGCCGTTTACGTCAGTCACCGTCACAGAATAAGTTCCTGCAGGCTTGTTCAGAAGATTTTTCGAATTCTCACCGGTTGACCATTGATATGATTTTGTTCCTGTTCCGCCTGTTACAGTCAACGCAATGCTTCCGTCCCTGCCGTCCGGGCACGTAACATGAGTAACCGCGCCTGAAATAGTCATCCGCTGAGCCTCTGCAATTAAATAATAAATTCCCCCGGTGCACCCATTGGCGTCAACTATAGAAATACCGTAAATGCCAGCCTTGAGGTTGCTGATGTCTTGAGTCGTTGCAATCGTGTCACCGGTTGCAGCATTTATCCATAAATAAGAGTAGGGAGGCGTGCCTCCGGAAAGAAAAAAGTCCAGAAAACCATCGCTGCCTCCGAAACAGGTAACATTATGAATCGTGACATTATAAATGAACGGCATAGGCTCTGTTACAATAATATTGGAAAGAGCCGCTGAACAGCCCAGCGCATCCGTAATTGTCACGCTGTACGTTCCGGCTGTAATGCTGCTGAGGGAAGAAGCAGTACTGCCTGTTGACCAACTATAAGAGAAAGGCGGAGTTCCTTGCGTAATCACTGTAGTTATTGCGCCATTACTACCCGCATTGCAACTAACGTTTGTGACAACCGCATTTGCAGTAAGGGAACACTGAGCCCATCCATTCTGGAAACACGCTAAAACAACAATAAGCAGCACAGCAAATGGTCTCATATTGATGCGAAATATGCGGAAATTTCTTTGATTTTTAATTTCTTATGGGCAGAAACGGGGCGAGCAGAATGTACCAACTCTTAACAATGTACAAAGAAAAATTTTAGAAATCAAGAATCTCTTATCAATACTTCGAAATGATTCCCTGAGTTTGCATCCATAAGTGAGTTGAAGTCTTTGGTAAAACTTAATTCTACCAATGGACGCTATTTCAACCGCTTGTTCTTATTCAAATGTGGTTTTAATGACGTGTGTGGTTTTTAATGACGTGCCCGGAAATGATTGATGCTCTTTTTTGCATTACCGAAAAAATAGCCAATATCACGTGATTATAAATTATCTTACGCCCTCAATGGAAAACTATAAAGAAGGAATCATCGCTGTAGAAGGCATGTTATTTCATGCTTATCACGGTTTTTATGCCGAGGAGCGTCACCGGGGCGGACAGTTCAGGGTCGATGTGTATCTCAAAGTTGATTTAAAGAAAGCTGCTGAAACCGACAAGCTGGAAAACACCATCAACTACGAAACCATCAGCGACATCGCCAAGCGCGTGATGGAAGAAAAGCATCACTTGCTGGAGCATCTTGCCTACCGCCTGCTGGAGCAGTTGGGAGAGGAAATTAAGGATATCAACTCGGCACGCGTGCGCATCAGCAAGCTGCATCCGCCACTTCCGTTGTATGTGGAGCGTGTGTTTGTGGAACTGGAGAAATCTTTTTGACAAGGCAAAGGGGAAATTTTAACTTTGTGCCTCATGGTCGCGTGGCCGAGGGGCTAGGCAGAGGTCTGCAAAACCTCGTACAGCGGTTCGACTCCGCTCGCGACCTCGTGTAGTTTCTATTTCTTTTGGTGGATTTACAATGTTCCGCACTTGAGTTGACGCCATTTCTCGTCTTTGTACATGTGATTTTTACTTCAAATAGCTACCTGAGAACCTTCAAAGTGATTTGTCCCTCAGACGGATGTGAAGTGAAGCAATAATTTTCTTTTTCATACGCAAGTCTCCTTATCTTAACACTCGGTTTTTTCAAAAAGAATTCATCATGGTGAGCAAAGTGGCACCCTCGCAACTCAGAAGGACAGTCCAGACAAAACATTTAAGCTGCGACACGATTAACCCGTTGAAACAACTGGAAAACATCATCGGTCAGGACAGGGCAGTGAAGGCTCTTCAATTTGGTCTGGCTATCCCTTCGCAGGGATTCAATATCTATGTTTCCGGACGAGCGGGCACCGGCAGGCTCACGGCAGTGAAAAGGTATCTTGCGGAGCAGGCTAAAAAACAGGCGCAGCCGGATGACTGGTGCTATGTCCACAACTTCGATAATCCCTACGAGCCCACGAAGCTGCGGCTTCCGGCAGGGAAGGGAAAGGAGCTGAAAGAAAACATGAAAGAGCTCGTAGCTGAAGCACAAAAGGCACTGATTAAGGCTTTCGAAAGTGAAGAGTCGGCTGAGAAAAGAGAAGAGATTCTAAAAGAACTGGAGCGCAGGAAACTGGATGTTTATGCCAAAATAGAGCGGTTGGCGCAGGAGAATGGATTCATCCTCAGGCATGCTTCAGGACATATCGCCGCCATCGCCATGAAAGATAACAGGGCAATGACGGATGAGGAGTTTCAGAAACTTTCAGAGAAGCAGAAAGCGGAGATTATCGCAAAGCAGGAAAAACTGATGAATGAAATCAAATCTGCAATGCGCCAGGACCGTGACCTCGAGCGGGAGGCATTAAACAAAGTCCGGGAATTGGAAGGACGGATTGCGATGTTCGCAATTAGATTTTTAATGGATGAGTTGAAGGAAAAGTACGAAAAAATGGAGGATGTATTAAAATACCTCGATAGGGTTGAAAAAGACATCCTGGAAAACTTCAATGAATTTCTGAAACCGCAAAAGGAAGATGCTCTCACTGCTCTGATGAAAGGAAGGGAGGTGCCTTTTTTCACACGTTACGAGGTAAATGTGCTGATTGACAACTCCAGCGTGAAAGGCGCACCAGTGGTAATTGAGCTGAATCCCACCTACGTTAATCTTTTCGGAAAAGTGGAAAAGGAATCACAGATGGGAGCGCTTTACACCAACTTCACGCTGATTCGCAAAGGCTCTCTGCATCAGGCGAATGGAGGGTACCTGGTGATTCCGGTGGAAGAGCTGCTTCGCAATTTTCTATCCTGGGACGGTTTGAAGCGCGCCATCCGCAACCGTGAAATAGTGATTGAAGAGCCCGGTGACCGTCTCGGCTTTTTAACTACAAAAACGCTCAAGCCTGAGCCGATTCCATTTAAGGCACACGTCATCTTAATCGGTGAGCCTCTGTTTTATTACCTGTTATATGAGTACGACAATGAGTTCAAGGAGCTTTTCAAAGTAAAGGCGGAATTCGACACGACAATGGATTACAACGAAAAGAACCTGAATGATTTTCTCTCATTTGTTTACAAAGTATGTGCGGAAGAAAGTCTTATCCCGCCTGATTCCACCGCGCTGGCGAAAATCATCGAATACGCTTGCCGCCTGGCAGAAGACCAGCAGAAACTGTCCACGCGTTTCGGAGAGATTTCCGACATTATCCGCGAGGGCAGCTATTATGCGGGTTTTGAAAACGGCCAGCATGTGACGTCCGCTCATATCATGAAAGCCATTGAAGAAAAATATTACCGCTCTAACCTGATACAGGAAAAAATCATCGAGCTGATAAAACAGGGAATGATTGTAATTGACCATACAGGAGAAGTGGTTGGACAGGCAAATGGTTTGGCGGTGAGCGATTTCGGTGATATTTCGTTCGGAAGACCGAACCGGATCACGGTGACTACCGGCATTGGGCTTGAAGGCGTGGTGGATATTGAAAGGGAATCCAAATTGGGAGGAAGAATCCATACCAAGGGCGTGATGATTCTTTCAGGATTTCTCATCGAGAAATTTGCCCGTGATAAACCGCTGAGCCTCTCGGCACGCCTGGTGTTTGAACAGAGTTACTCAGAGGTGGAAGGTGATAGCGCATCAAGCACAGAGTTATATGCGCTGCTTTCGAGTTTGTCCGGAGTTCCTATAAAACAAAGCATTGCTGTGACCGGCTCGGTGAATCAGAAAGGTGAAATACAGGCAATTGGCGGAGTAAACGAAAAGATAGAAGGTTTCTATGAAGTGTGTAAACAAAAAGGACTGACCGGAAAACAGGGAGTAATGATTCCCCACAGCAACCTCGCAAACCTGATGTTGAAAGAGGAAGTAACGGATGCCGTGACGAAAGGCAAGTTTCACATTTGGGCAGTGAGCACGGTTGATGACGGAATCGAAGTACTCACGGGTGTGAAAGCCGGCAAGCGAATGGAAAACGGCACTTACGAAAAGGATTCAGTCTATTATAAAGTTGACCAGCGGTTGAGAGAGATTGCGGAGGTAATTGAAAAGCAGGTACGGCAATTTGGCGATAAACATGTACTTTCAAAAGCAGATGGAAATGAGGAATCAGAATCCTGATTTGACATGCTAAGCTATAAATCATGTGTGAACTTGAACAATCAAAACCCTTTGTGCTCAGGCTTGCAAAGAGGATGTTTCAGATCAGCTCAAGAAAAATTATCCCGGCTTTACCGCTTGTCTTTTTGTTCTCCTTTGATTTTTACCATTTGCAATCGGCAACTGTCACGGGTTTTTATCTGACCCTGAAGCTGGAAACCACTTCCGATTGGACCGAACTAAAGTTCGATTCTGTTTCATCCAACTTTTATCTCGTAAAGGATACTATCCTGGGCAGGCTTACGGATAACTACAATTATTTCAGCATCAGCCGCAGCGATACGGCATATTCGGGAATGGAGCTTGTCTTGTTTTTTCCTTCATTTCCTCAAAACGATATTTCCATCACTTGTACGAAGGGTTATTGGGGAGTCACCACACTGACTGCCACCATTCATTGCAGCACCGGTGACTCATCGCTTTCGCTTCAAAACACCATGGTGCCGGGCGACCCGATGTATAACAGCAAGGTACTCACCTTTCCGGCAGCATTTATTCAATGTGCGCGTACCGATACATTGTTGTTGCGTGAACCTGCCGGATGTCCGAAGATTCTTGCATTCTACTATCCTTGGTATGGAAGCCCTTCCGGACCCACCGGACACTGGGTTCACTGGGACCCCGGGCTGCCCGGCTATAATGCTGTAAATACACCTATGCTGGGATATTATGACTCCTATGACTATGCCATCATCGCCCGGCATATTCAATGGGCTGAACAAAACGGAATCGAAGGGTTCATTTGTTCATGGTGGGGTCAAGGCGATTTCACGGATGGCGCGACTCAGCGCATATTTGACGTTGCCGATACTTCATCGCTTTCGCTGAGCCTGTACTATGAGCCTGCCGATATCGGCAGGCTTCCGGTGAGTCAGCGTGTGCAGCGCTGTATTGCCGACCTCACGTATTTAGTCAATACTTACGGACAGCGACCTGCCATGCTGCGCCACAACGGGCAGCCTGTGCTTTTTATTTATGGCGCTACGCTCGGATTGCTCGACCTTTCACAATGGTGCCAGGTTGTGCATGCTGCCGCTTTGCCCGGATGCATCCTGGTTGCCGACCGCTTTGCACCCGGCATATTGGACTTGTTTGACGGATGGCATACCTATAATCCTGTTTTCATGTCATTCAGCGAGCTGAGAAACTCCAACGTCTTTGCAGGCAGCCATGCTAATCTGGCCGGGAAAATTTTTGCCTCCACTGCCGCTCCCGGATTTATCAGCGTTTCACGCCAGAACGGATACAAATATTATCAGCAGTTGGGGGCGTCCATCGCTTACAAACCTCATTACATCCTCATCACTTCATTCAACGAATGGCATGAAGGAACGGAAATCGAGCCGTCATCGGAATACGGATTGGATTATCTTACTTATACAAAAGAGTTCCGGCAGTATCTTGATTCCGCCTGCAACGCTGTTACGGCAGTTGAAGAAAGCAAGCATAGCCGCTTGTTTCTTTCCAACTATCCTAATCCCTTTGTTTGCTCGACAACCATTTTCTTTACGTTGCCAATTCCGCAGGATGCGGAGCTTGACGTCCGGGATGCAGCAGGGAGAAAAGTAAGCGTGCTGGCAAAAGGAAAATTTGACGCAGGCAGCCATGCATTCACCTATGGCGGAACTCACTTGCAAGGGGGAATTTATTTTTGTACCCTGAAAACAAGCGCAGATATTCTTGTAAGGAAAATGATTCTGCTGCGATAGATTGGATGGTTTGCCTTTGCCGCTGAACTCACGGAAATCCGCTCCTTTATTTTCTCCTCGCTAAGCGGAATGATAATTATCATTTAAACTGAGGGTCATTAAATCTTTCTTTACGCCTAAATAATAACCATGAAACTCCTCATCGTTTACGGCACTACCGAAGGGCACACCCGTAAGATTGCCCGCTTTATGGAAGATATCCTGCAGGATGCAGGACACAAAGTGACCATTGCAGATGCGGCTGACGAGCCGCCAGCTCCCGATGATTATGATGCTGTTTTGATTGGCGGCTCAATCCACATCGGTAAATATCAGTCTGCTGTGGCGCATTACATTACACGCTATGCTTCTATGCTGAATAAAATGCCCGGAGCGTTTTTCTCCGTATGCCTTGCAGTTGCATCGGATATGGAAGATGAGCATCGCGAAGCGCAAAAAATTGCGGACGATTTCCTTGCGCATACCGGGTGGACACCTTTGATGACCACTCAAATTGCAGGAGCGTTGAAATACACGCAGTATGATTTCTTCAAGCGGCTGATTATGAAAATGATTTCAAAAAAAGAAGGGCGCACCACCGACACCTCGCAGGATTATGAATACACCGACTGGAATGCAGTAAAAATGTTTGTGACTGAGTTCGCAAAGAAAGCATCTCTGAAATAAATGTCATTCCTTTTCAGCTACAAAAAATATTGCCCATCCCAATTGGAAATGGATTACCTCTGCTGGTGAGTCATGCCAGATTTTTATGGGAGTCGGGCATCTGTTTTTGAATTTCTGAAAAACTATTGAGTAAGCTTCTCCCGCAATCTGCGCGGCTCCTTCAGCTTGTCTTTATGCCTGATGAGCTGCTTTTTCAAATCAGCCATGATCAGTTCCAGGGCGCCTTCGAAACTCTCCGCACGCTCGGATGCAAACAGGTCTTGTTTAGGAACCGCCAGCCGCACTTCTGCCACATAGCTTTTCTGACGGGCATTTTTTTCTTTTTTCAGAATGACATTACACTTTTCGATGCGGTCGTAGAACTTTTCAAGCCTGCTTAATTTTTCAGTGACCGCTTTGCGGAGCGCTTCGTCAGCCTCCCAATGTATGGATTGAATCTGTATTTGCATAAAAAAAGTTGAGTGTTTAATTACCGGTAATGTTAGGGGGGTGAAATCATAATTTACGTGACATTCGTCAGCAAGGGAATGGTTACCCCATGTTACCATGACATTTATCATTCTTTCGGCACGACCCGGTGAGTTACTTTTAATGTCTATTTTCTAACTTTTAAAAACTAAAGCCATGATTAACAAAATCATCGAAGTGCAAAGCAAGTCAGCCAAAAGCTGGGAGGACGCTGCGCAGCAAGCCGTCAACGAAGCGGCTCAAACCGTGAAGAACATCCGTTCGATTTGGGTGCGCGATTTCAGCGCCAAGGTGGAGAAAGGCAAAATCACCGAATACCGTGTGGATGCCAAGGTGACCTTTGAAGTGATGCATGAGAAGGAAGCCGTGGCTCATTAGAGGAGGGATATTTTTCAAACCTTAAAAAATCATCTTATGACGCTTGATTTTAACAAGTTTGCGGCAGAAGGAAATGAATTTCTGAACACCCTGGCTCATGAGCTGGGTTATCCGCAGGACCGCAACCGGGCAGCGCGTGTCCTCCGCGCTGTCTTACATACGCTGCGCGATATTCTGACGCCTGAAGAGAACGTGCAGCTGCTGGCTCAGCTGCCGATGTTTCTCAAAGGCGTGTACGTGGAGGAATGGAAATTGAAAAAGGAAAAGAATGTCCGGACGATGGAACAGTTCATTCAGCGCGTGAAAAAATACGACCGCTTCGGTGCCGGACATGATTTTGAAACCAACGAGGATGTGGAGAGTGCGGCAAAAACATTGTTCATCGTGCTGCACCGGTACATCTCGCTGGGCGAACTGGAAGACATCAAAGCCGTGCTCCCCAAGGAACTCAAATCGCTTGTCAATCCCGTATTGATGGTGTAAACCATCGAGTGTCCGCAATGTTTGAACGGGTGCAAGACGGTTTTGCAGGGAGGCATGTTGTTTTTTCTTTGAGAGAAATATCACAAGCAGCAGCACAAAACCTTTACTCCAATCCAAAGCTCGACCCTCTTTTTTGAATTTGAGCTTAAATAAAAAATAAGGCAGGAATCCATCTGAAATTCCTGCCTTATTAAATTAAAAGGAGAATTTGTTTATCCTGCGGTCTTACGAAACCGGGATTTCCTTTTTCGCCTTGGCTTCCCCCTTTACTTTTTTGGGAACCGTCACGCGAAGGATTCCATTGTCATACTTTGCGCTCACCTCCTCGGATTTCACGTTTTCCGGCAGCGTGAATGAGCGGCAGAAGGAATTGTAATTGTATTCCCTGCGCGTGTAGTTCCTTTGTTTTTCTTCTTTCTTTTCTTCCCGCTCGGCTTTGATGGTAAGCAGACCGTTATCGCACGTGATGTGGAAATCCTCCTTTTTCATTCCTGGCGCAGCCACTTCAATATCAAACTGTTCGTTTTTTTCGTCAATGTTTACGCGGGGCTGCCTGGAAATCCAGAGGCGGTCTCCGAACCAGTCGGCAACGGAGGTGGAAAAAGGCTCATCAAAAAAATCAGACAGCAGGGTAGGGATTCTTCTTTTTAAAAGCGTCATGGTTGGTCCTCCTTATGTTTGGTTTTGGTTTAAGAAAAAAAATTCACATTCTCAGGCAATTTTGATTTCGCGCTTCGGCCTGGCTTTGGCTTCTTCCTTTTTGGGAAGCGTCAGCCGCAACACACCGTCTTCGTATTTGGCTTTCACCTGGTCAGCCTTGACGGATTCCGGAAGCGTGAAGCTGCGTTCGAAGGAGTTGTAGTTATACTCCCTTCGGGTGTAGTTCTTTTCCTTTTCTTCCTTCTTCTCTTCGCGTTCGGCTTTGATGGTAAGCATCCCATCATCGCAGGTCACATGAAAATCTTCCTTCTTCATTCCGGGAGCAGCCACCTCCACATCAAATTCATTGTCTTTTTCAATGATGTTGACGGGCGGCACTTCCGACAACCAGGGAAGTTCGCCAATCCAGTCGCGGTTAAAAAACGGTTCATCAAAGATGCCTGGCAGCAATGATGGAAACCTTCTGCTTAAAAGTGTCATTGTTTGGTCCTCCTTAATTTTTTTGGTTATGAAATAAATTTTCTCAAATGTACCTTCCTTGCGAGCGCCTGTCCATGACAATTATCACTTTGCCGTAAAAAAATTTTCGGATTAAGTCCAGCGCAGAAAATAAATCGGCATGTGTGACAAAAGTCATTGACATGACGGGTGAGCGAATCTTAACATTGTATCGTCCCGTTAAGGAGGCATCCGAGGCGGGACAAGCGATTGCCCGGCTTATTATCTGCGGATTCTAAGCCGCCAACAATCGGAAGGCAAGGGTAACCTTGCCTTCGTTTATTATTACTGAATCTTTCTGCGATGAAGTATTATTTCACCAAAAAAATCAGCGGCACATTTGAAGACGCCCTCCAGCGGGTCACG
>DATLYB010000288.1:0-3752 GCA_035575215.1 Chitinophagales bacterium | reverse complement strand
AACAGCCCGATTCTCTCGAAGGAAAAACTGGATGTGATTCTCTCATTCGGCAAAGAGGGAAGCCCCCAATATAATCCCAATTACAAGCACCGGATATTTCACACTTCGTTTAAAGAAGATTTGAGAAAGTCACTTCACGCGTTGGGAGAAACAATTGCTGACGCAATTATTCATGAGGGAGTTCGCCTGCTCATCCTTGACGACCGGAACCTTTCGGAAGATAATCTGCTCATCCCCATGCCGATGGTAGTGGGATACCTCAATTCATTCCTGCTGAAAAAGAAAATCCGAAGCAAGGCTTCCCTAATTGCCATCACAGGCGAAGTGGTTGACCCGCATTCGTGCGCGGTGCTCATTTCCTTTGGCGCGGCAGCGGTGTATCCCTATTTGCTGTATGCAACAGCATTGCAGTTTATCGAGCGGAAGTCGGCACAGTTGAACGGCTCACTAAGCAAGCGCAAAAAGCATGCGCTGAAAAACATCAACAAGGCGCTGAATTCCGGCTTGCTGAAAATCATGTCGAAAATGGGCATTTGCGCGGTGGACAGCTACCAGCACAGCAGCATGTTTGACATCATCGGGCTGAGCCATGAAATTACCAGCGAATGTTTTGAAGGCGCTGTGGGATTCCTGCCGGGCCTGACTTACAGCGACATCGAAAATAAAATCCGCAGCTGCCACGAAAACGCTTTTGGCAAAAAGCATTACCAAAAACAATATGCGCTGGAAGTGGGCAGCTACTATAAATTCATGGCGAAAGGCGAGTATCATGATTTTTCACCCGATGTTTCCCTGTCCATCCGGAAATTCGCTCGCAGCCGGCAAAGGGACGACTACCTCACCGTCAGCAGGCGCATCAATAATCGGGGGTTGTACATGGTGCGCGATTTCTTCACGCTTCAGTCAGACCGCAAACCCGTTCCGCTCAATGAAGTGGAGCCGGTTGAAAAAATCACGTGCCGCTTTAATTCTGCAGCGATGAGCCTCGGTTCGATTTCTCCGGAAGCGCACGAGGCGATTGCCGAAGCGATGAACACCATTGGCGGAATGTCAAACAGCGGTGAGGGCGGTGAGGACAAGAAGCGTTACAAAACAATCAAGAACAGCCGAATCAAACAGGTTGCTTCAGGCAGATTTGGAGTCACTCCGGAATATCTCCGCAATGCGGATGAACTGCAAATCAAAATGGCACAAGGCGCAAAGCCCGGAGAAGGCGGGCAGTTGCCCGGCTCTAAAGTTTCTCCGCTGATTGCCTCGCTGCGGCACACCATTCCCGGTGTCGCGCTGATTTCCCCGCCACCGCATCACGACATTTATTCGATTGAAGATTTGGCGCAGCTCATCTATGATTTGAAGCAGGTAAACCCGAATGCAAAAGTGAGCGTGAAACTGGTGAGCACATCCGGAGTCGGAACAATTGCGGTCGGTGTCGCAAAAGCGTATGCCGATAAAATTGTGATTTCAGGCTACGATGGCGGCACGGGAGCTGCGCAGCTTTCGTCCATCAAGTTCGCAGGTAATCCTTGGGAAATAGGACTGTCGGAAGCGCATCGGTTTCTTAAAGCAAACGGGCTTCGCGATGCGGTGGAGTTGCAAACCGATGGCGGATTGAAAACGGGGATGGACGTGGTGAAAGCTGCCATCCTCGGTGCAGACTCCTATGGTTTCGGAACCGTGCTGCTGAATACAATTGGCTGCAAAATTTTGCGCGTGTGCCATTTGAACAAATGTGCGGTAGGCATCGCCACCCAAGACGAGAAGCTGCGCGAGTATTACACCGGCAGCGTAGAAGCCGTGGTAAGTTATCTGCACAACGTGGCGCAGGAGGTACGCGAGATTTTAGCGAAGCTCGGTTACCGTTCTCTCAACGGCATTATCGGCAGGACGGATTTGCTGCGCGTGGCGGACAGCGAACGTGCGAAGAAATTCGACTTCTCTTTTCTGCTTGCGCATCCTGCTGAGAACGGCAACAGCAGCAAAAAACGCAGGCAGCCCGAGCGTAACCTTCTTGAGAAAAAAGTTTTTGAGGACGCGAAAGCCACGATTGAAAATCCGGTTGCTCCTATCACGCTCAGCTACAAAATCAACAACACGCACCGCACGTTTGGCGCTTACATCAGCGGGATGATTGCAGAAAAATATGGCGACAACGGACTGCCCAAAGACACGCTCACAATTAATTTGAAAGGGAATGCGGGGCAATCGCTTGGCGCGTTCATGAGCAAGGGCATGTACATTCATCTCACCGGCAATGCGAATGATTATGTCGGAAAAGGAATGCATGGCGGCAGGATTGTGATTGTGCCGGAGAACATTAATAAAATCAAAAGCATTGCTGGAAATACCTGCCTGTATGGCGCCACGGGAGGTAAATTGTTTATTGCAGGAAAAGCGGGAGAACGTTTCGCGGTAAGAAATTCCGGTGCGCTCGCGGTAGTGGAGGGCACGGGCGACCATCCCTGCGAATATATGACGGGCGGAACGGTGGTGGTGCTCGGTGAAACCGGAATCAACTTCGGAGCGGGAATGACGGGCGGAGCTGCTTTCGTTTACGACAAGAGCATGACTTTTTTTGACAAAGTGAACATGGAGTTGGTGAAGCTCGACCGGATTGATACGGACGAGGGGGAAGAAGCCCGCAACTATCTCAAGCGCATTTTGCGGAGCTATTACAACCGCACCCAAAGCCCGCGCGCGAAATTTGTGCTCGACAATTTTTTGGGAGAACTGCGGTTTTTCTGGCTGGTGACCCCGAAAGACATGAAGTCACCGCTGAATCCGTTTGAGGGAAATTGATTTCAATGGTAGTCTTTGGACGGTAGTCTAAAATCTACCCTCTGAGAGCTAAAAACATGTATGAATTCACCAAAATAGAACGCATTGACCCCGAAGTGAAGCTTTCGCAGGAGCGGATTCAGAATTTCAAAGAAATCTATGAAATCTATTCGGAGGAAATCGGCACCGCGCAGGCAAACCGCTGTATCCAGTGCGGCATTCCGTATTGTTCTGCCACAGGATGCCCGCTGAACAACAACATCCCGCAATGGCTGAAATACATTGCCAACAAGGACTTAAAACTTGCATTTGAAATCTCGAATGAAACTTCTCCATATCCGGAAATCCTGGGACGCATCTGCCCGCACGACCGCCTGTGCGAAGGAGCTTGTACCTTGAATGACGGACATGGCGCGGTGACGATAGGCGCCATCGAGATTTTTATCAACGAAACAGGATTTGAGAACGGACTGAAACCTTCCTTTGCTGAAAAACTTTCTGACAAGAAAGTCGCGATTATCGGTTCGGGACCGGCAGGATTATCCTGCGCTACATTTTTATTGCGTGCCGGAATCAAGCCGGTCGTATTCGAACGAGCCGATGAGCCGGGCGGCTTGCTGATTTATGGCATTCCGGGATTCAAGCTGGAGAAGGAAACCGTAAAGCGAAGGTTGAAATATCTGATGGACGCAGGGATGGAATTGCATTTGAACACCGACATCGGAAAAGACATTTCGTTCGATGAAATCTGTAACTCCCATGATGCCGTGTTCCTCGGATTCGGAGCCACCGAAGGCAAACTGCTTTCCTACGAAAACTACAATACCCACAACATCTACATGGCAGTGCCTTTCCTCACAAACACTCAGAAAAAACTGCTCGGGAAAAAATTTGACGCCAAATACAATGTCGCGGGAAAAGATGTGCTCGTGATTGGCGGTGGCGACACGGCAATGGATTGCGTGCGCACCTCCGTA
>DATLYB010000287.1:0-4166 GCA_035575215.1 Chitinophagales bacterium | reverse complement strand
CAGGAGGCTTGTTTCTCTTTGCCTGCAAGAAGCCCACGCTGTCTGACACCGCGCTTATCCCCGAAAACCACTTGGACCTGAAATTCACCGACACGCTGACGGTTCGCGCCATTACGGTAAGGGAAGATTCCATTGACGTTTCCAGCGCAACCCTGTGCGGTTTGGGAACCATCAATGATACGGTTTTCGGCAAGATTTCCGCCAGCTTCTACATTCCCTTCACAAAGAACTTTTCTGATACTTTCCTTCCCGGCACTGCTCCGCTTACGCTGGATTCGGCTGTGCTTTCGCTTTGGTATTTCAGCGCCTACGGAGATTGGCGATTTCCGCAATCAGTGGCGGTATATGAAATGACGGAAGCCATGTCGGACACCGCTGCTTATTATTCCAACACCACATTCGAAACAAATCATTTTTCCATTGGCAAAAAAACTCATTTCATCCCTAATTTGAACGACAGCATTCTGCTGGACGGAGAAATGACCGTGCCTTCCCTGAGAATCATGCTGGATAAAAGCTGGGGACAGAAATTCATTGATTCATCCGGAACACCGGTATTTATCAGTTCTGACAAGTTCCGCAATTTCTTTAAAGGCTTGTACGTCACCGAAACATCCGGCAATGGCAAAGGCTTGGTCTTCTTTGACCCTTACGTTTCCGGAGTCAGGCTGACGATTTACTACCGGGATGCGTTTGACAGCTCCTTTCACTATGATTTCCCGGCAGTGCCAGCTTATGTTGTGAATCACTATGAGCATGATTATGCCAATTCAACGGTTGAGGATTTCATCAATCGTCCTGACACCCTTCAGGGCGACAGCCTGGTTTTCATTCAGGGATTAGCGGGAGTGAATACCAGGTTTATTGTACCTTACCTAAGCAATCTGGGGAATATCCTCATCAACAAGGCTGAGCTTGTTCTGACCCAGATAACAGAGGATACCGATACGTCTTTATTCAAAGCCCCTCCCACCCTGATAATGCTTGAAGGCGGTACAGACGGAAACATCACCGCCTCACCACCTCCTGACCAGCAGTTTCCTTCCAGCATTTTCGGAGGAGTTAAAAAAAGTGAAACTGACACCGCAGGCGCTGCCTTCACGCGCTACCGCTTCAGCCTTTCGCGTTATTACAAACACGTGATGGATGGTAACGCGGATTTTGGTATATTTATACTGCCGGAAAAAAGATACCAGAGTCCTTATCGCCTTGTCGCAGGGGGCGGGAGTCATTCAAAATATGCGCTGAAGCTGAACTTAACCTACACGATTATTGAGTAAATTCTACTCTAAAGGGGTTTTATAGTAATAAACGGCAGGTAGTTTATAATTGCATGGAATTGAAGGCAGGAGAAGTTGTAATTATCAGGCGGTATTCCTATCATCGGAGCAGTTTAGCATCGTTTCAATTAACTTTTGATGCCAACAAAAAGAGAACACCTCTTAGAACTTAACAACCATGTGCGGCATTGTAGGATATGTCGGTCATAAGCAGGCTTACCCGATATTAATCAACGGGCTAAAACGGCTGGAGTATCGCGGGTATGACAGCGCGGGAATCGCCCTGCTGGACGGACGAATGAAGGTATATAAATGCGCGGGCAAGGTGAGCGATTTGGAGCAGCATATCAACGGGGATGACGTGCGCGGCACCATCGGCATCGGTCATACCCGCTGGGCAACGCATGGCGTGCCCAACGATGTCAATGCGCATCCGCATGTTTCAGAATCAGGCAACATCACCATCATCCATAACGGCATCATTGAGAACTATGCTCTGCTGAAAGAAGAACTGCTCAGCCGCGGCCATCATTTTAAGAGCGACACCGACACGGAGGTGCTCGTGAACCTCATCGAAGACATCCAGCAGCACGATCATGTTGACGTGCTGGAAGCCGTGCGAATGGCGCTGAATGAGGTAGTGGGCGCCTATGCCATCGTGTTGCTGTCAAAAGATAATCCGGATGAATTGATTGCCGCGCGAAAGGGAAGCCCGCTGGTGATTGGCATCGGTGAAAATGAATTTTTCCTCGCATCAGACCCCACCCCCATTGTGGAACACACGAAAAATGTGGTTTATCTGAATGATGAAGAAATAGCGGTAGTCACCAACAAGGGCAACCTGAGCATCAAGACGATTCATAATAAGCAGAAAACTCCTTACGTGCAGGAACTGGAGATGCAGTTGGAGATGCTGGAGAAAGGTGGTTATAACCACTTTATGCTGAAGGAGATTTACGAACAGCCTCACTCCGTGCGCGACAGCATGCGGGGCAGGCTGAATGCGAAGAGAGGGCTGGTGTCCCTGGGAGGGATAAAGGAATATCATAACAAACTTGCCAGCGCCAACCGTATCATCATGACTGCCTGCGGCACCTCCTGGCACGCCTGCCTTGTCGGGGAATATCTGATTGAAGACCTGGCGAGAATTCCGGTGGAAGTGGATTATGCCTCTGAATTTCGCTACCGCAATCCCATCATCTATGAAAATGACATTGTGCTGGCCGTTTCCCAATCGGGTGAAACGGCTGACACGCTCGCTGCCATTGAACTGGCGAAGGCGAAGGGCGCAACGATTCTGGGCATCTGCAACGTGGTGGGCTCATCCATCGCCAGAACCACCCACGCAGGCATCTACACCCATGCGGGCCCTGAAATAGGAGTGGCATCAACAAAAGCCTTTACTGCACAGGTTGCCGTGCTTGCCCTGCTGGCGCTTTCGCTTGCCAATGAGAACAGTTCCATTTCGGAATCGCGCTATCTGCAGCTCATCCAGGAGCTGGATGCAATACCGGATAAAATCAAGCGCGTGCTGGAAAATAACGACCACATAAAAGAGATTGCCGAGATTTTCAAGGATGTTTCAAATTATTTATATCTCGGCAGAGGCTATAATTTCCCTGTGGCGCTGGAAGGTGCGCTGAAGCTGAAGGAAATTTCTTACATCCATGCCGAGGGCTATCCCGCTGCCGAGATGAAGCACGGACCCATAGCCCTGATTGATGAGGCGATGCCCGTTGTATTTCTTGCCACTAATATCAGCGCGTATGACAAGATTATCAGCAACATTCAGGAGGTGAAGGCACGCAAGGGAAGGGTGATTGCCATTGTCACCGAAGGCGATGAAGTCATCAAGAACCTGGCAGAGTTTGTCATTGAAATTCCCGAAACCGAAGAGCCGCTCACCCCCCTGCTCTCTGTCATCCCGCTTCAACTGCTTGCCTACCACATTGCCGTTATGCGGGGCTGCAATGTTGACCAGCCGAGAAATCTCGCCAAGTCGGTGACGGTGGAATAGATTAGCAGATGCTGAGTACCTGTTCCCCTGGTCGGCTATGTCAGGGTAGTCACCCGCCTGAAGCAGGGCGCCACCATAGGACCTAAATCTGTTTTTAGTGCTTTTTTCTCCAATGTGATTTAGGGAGCTAAGACACCCGCTTCCGGTATCGTCAGTTCCACCAGGAATTTTTCATCCAGCACGTGCAGTTGCTGTGCGGTGGCGCCTGACACTTTGATGATGATGCTTTTGTTTTCATCATTGTCGGGCAGCTTGCCGATAACCTTCACGTGCGCAACGCGGTTGTTCATCAGGTTACGAACCCTCATCACCGTGCCGATAGGCGCATATTTGTGGAGGGCGAAATAGTTTTTTTGATTCTCCGCATCCCCATTATCCAGCCAGGTGGCGATGCCGCGGCTCACCTCCAGCGAGGCAGCGGTGGTTTCCGATGCTTTATATTTTTTTTCCAAATCGGCAAGTGTGCGCTTGTCGCTGCCCGATGAAGCGAAATCAGCGGTGCCGGCTGCCGCCTGTCCCGCGCCTGCCACCGCCTTCATCTCTTTGAGGACGGCTTTTGAATTAATCGCCTGCGGAATAAGCAGTTGCTGGTTAATCCGGAGGGCATCGCTTTTCAGATTGTTTTTTTCGCGGAGCATCTGCGGAGTCACTCCGTTATAGTTGCGCGAGATGCTGAAGAGCGTTTCACCCTGCCTGACTATGTGAGTGATGTAGCCGTCATCACTCACCTTAAGGCGGCTGATGTCAATTAGGGGTTTTTTGGCATACAGGGGAATGGTGAGAATTTCGCCTTCACTGAGAGTGTAGCCGCTGGTGCCGATGCGGTTCAGCACGATAACTTCCGTCATCTCTACTTTGTATTTGTTGCA
>DATLYB010000286.1:0-11522 GCA_035575215.1 Chitinophagales bacterium | reverse complement strand
GTCATTATAATTTTTACCCAGCCGAATCAACGCTTTCAACGCGTACTTGCATTTTTTAGACATCATAGTTTCTTTGCTTCTTTTGAATCGCTTGTTTTTTAAAAAGCGTAAAGTTAATTATTGTATGTCCTTCGCTTTCTTATTCCCCACTACCTTCAATTCCTTTATCTTTGCGATACTTTTAAGGAACAAAAAATAAAGAATAGAGTTTTATACGGTAGTTCGAATCGAATCATTGAAGATGGGCAAGTTCAATACCATAGAAGAAGCCGTTGAGGATATCAAAAGAGGCAAGCTCGTGATTGTCGTGGATGACGAAGACCGCGAAAATGAGGGTGATTTTGTCACCGCAGCACGCAATGCGACTCCTGAGGTAATCAACTTTATGTCAAAGCACGGCAGGGGGCTTATTTGCGCGCCAATTATAGAAGACCGTTGCGAGGAACTGGGGCTTGACTTGATGGTGGGGGAAAATACTTCGCTTCACAACACCCCTTTTACGGTAACTATTGACTGGCGGGGACCGGGAATGACTACCGGCATCTCGGCCAGCGACCGCTCCAAAACGGTAATGGCGCTGATTAACCCCAGCACTAAACCGCAAGAATTTGCAAAACCGGGACATATCTTTCCTCTGAAGGCGCGAAGAGGCGGGGTGCTGAGGCGTGCCGGACACACGGAGGCTACCGTTGACCTTGCCCGGCTCGCTGGATTCGAACCAGCGGGAGTGCTGGTTGAAATCATGCAGGATGACGGCTCCATGGCGCGGCTGCCTGAATTGTTTGAGATTGCGAAACAGTTTGACCTGAAAATTATATCCATTGAAGATTTGATTGCCTACCGGATGGCAAAGGAGAGTCTTATCAAGCGCGAAACCGAAGTGCATCTTCCCACCCAATATGGCGATTTCAGGCTAATTGCCTACTCTCAGCTCACCACCGAGGAAGTGCATCTTGCCTTGGTGAAAGGCGCCTGGAAAAAAAATGAACCTGTGCTGACGCGAGTACACTCCTCCTGCGTCACGGGTGATATCCTTGGCTCGCTGCGATGCGATTGCGGTGAGCAGCTGCATGCCGCCCTGAAAATGGTGGAAACGGAGGGGAAAGGCGTGGTGCTTTATATGAAGCAAGAGGGGAGGGGCATCGGCTTACTCAATAAATTAAGAGCCTACAAGCTGCAGGAAGAAGGCAAAGACACGGTGGAAGCCAACATTGCCCTGGGCTATGATATGGACGCCCGAGATTATGGCGTGGGCGCGCAAATTCTGCATGACCTCGGCATCACCAAAATGCGCCTCATCACGAACAATCCGAAGAAACGGACCGGCTTAATCGGCTACGGACTGGAAATTGTCGAGAATGTTCCCCTTGAGGTGGACCCCAATCCTCACAATGAGCGCTATCTGCTCACCAAACGCGACAAGCTGGGGCATGAAATCCTGAGAGAGATTCATTGATTTGGATGTTATGCCGGTAATTGTCCGCTCGGGCAAAACCTTCCCGTAACTTGTTCCCGCCTTCTTGCGTAAGCTAACGCATGTCATCTTTCCATTTCAACTTGCTGGTAAACAAGCCTGCTGACTATATCTTCCGCCTGTATCTCGATGAAAATTTTATGGCTGAATGGATTTCAGGATTCAAGGGCATTGAATTATTGCGCGGTGAGCCGCGCAAGCCCGGCAGTCTCTACAAAATGATTGTAAAATTTCATGATGAAGACCTGCCGGTTTATCAAAAACTGATTGAGGTGGTGGAAAACGAAAAACTGGTGATAGAAATGGAACTGCCGCAGCTTTATACCTGCTCCGAAATTCTTTTTCACCCCAACGGCAGCATGACTCAGCTTGAATGCAAAGTGAAAATCAAAGGAAAATCATTGAAAGTGAAATTAGCAATGCCGTATGTAAGAGCGCTGCTCCTGAGCCGCAACCAATGGGATTATGAGGTGTTTAAGCGATTGGTGGAAAACTCTGAACTGGAAAATGCTATAATTGGCAGAAGAAAAATTTCCTGAATTATTTTTTCTCCGTTAGTCTTTTCAATTCCTGCAGCTTCAGCAACGCCTCTACCGGAGTGAGTGTGTCGATATCGAGCATTTCCAGTATTTCCTTTATTTCGCGGAAATTTTTGTCATCCATTTGAAAGATGCTGAGCTGATAGCCGGGCGAAGGCAACTGTTTCACTGTGTCTTTAATATCAGAGGCAATGCTTTTCTGTTCCAATTCTCTCAGGATTTCATTTGCACGCTCCACCAGCGCTTTTGGCATACCCGCCATCTTCGCCACGTGGATTCCGAAGCTGTGCTTGCTGCCGCCTTCCGCCAGCTTGCGCAGGAAAATCACTTTGTTTCCGGTGTCTTTGATACTGATCGTGTAGTTTTTGATTCGCGGGAATTTATTCGCCAACTCATTCAGTTCGTGGTAATGTGTGGCGAACAATGTCTTCGGATGAGCGGCAGGATTATTGTGCAGATATTCCGCCAGTGACCAGGCGATGGAAATGCCATCATATGTGCTCGTGCCGCGACCGATTTCATCCAGCAAAATCAAGCTGCGCTCCGAGATGTTGTTAACGATGCTTGCCGTTTCATTCATCTCCACCATGAAGGTGGATTCGCCTGATGAGATGTTATCGGAAGCCCCAACACGCGTAAAGATTTTGTCCACGATGCCGATGCTTGCCGATGCTGCAGGAACAAAGCTGCCAATCTGCGCCATCAGCGTGATGAGGGCAGTTTGCCGCAGCAAAGCCGATTTACCCGCCATGTTGGGTCCGGTGAGGATAATGATTTGCTGCGAGTCATTGTCGAGCAGCAGGTCATTGGGAACGTATTGCTCGCCTGCGGGAAGCTGCCGTTCAATCACCGGATGCCTGCCTTCCTTGTATTCCAATGATAACCTTTCATGGATTTCCGGTTTGCGGTAATTGTATTTCAATGCCGCCTCCGCGAATGATAGCAGGCAATCGAGCCGTGCTGCCTGATGCGCGTTGATTTGAACCGGCTTGATGTAATCGTGGATAAACAGCACTAATTCATTGAACAGGTTTTCTTCCAGCTGCAGAATTTTTTCCTCGGCTCCGATGATTTTTTCTTCATACTCCTTCAACTCAGGCGTAATGTACCGCTCGGCATTCGAGAGCGTTTGCTTGCGCGTCCAGTAGCTGGGCACCTTGTTTTTATGGGTATGTGTAACTTCGAGATAATAACCAAAGACGTTGTTAAATCCGATTTTGAGTGATGAGATTCCCGTACGTTCCGCTTCACGCTTTTGAATTCCAAGAATGTAATCTTTCCCGGAGCGAACCAAATCGCGCAGTTCGTCCAGTTCTTTCGAAACACCGCGTGCAATCACGTTTCCCTTCAGCAGTTGCACGGGTGCATCCGCTATCAGTTCTTTTCCGATTCGTTCCCGCAATACCTCGCAGGGATTGATTTGGTCGGCAATCTTTTTCAATTGCTCGCATTCGGCAGCCGCACACTTTTCTTTCACCGGCAGCATGTTGTCAAGCGAACGCTTCAACTGTGCCACCTCCCTCGGATTGATTTTCCCCAGCGGCACTTTTGAAATCATTCTCTCCAAATCACCCACCTGCCGGATGGAATTTTTCAGCGCCTCCCGCAGCTCAGGATTTTTAATCAGATGCTCCACTACCGTGAGCCGCTCCTCAATCAGCGA
This sequence comes from Chitinophagales bacterium, assembly GCA_035575215.1. Taxonomy (GTDB): domain Bacteria; phylum Bacteroidota; class Bacteroidia; order Chitinophagales; family CAIOSU01; genus DATLYB01. Next base: position 7,846 of record DATLYB010000286.1, on the reverse strand, counting down.
TTTTTCGCGCAGCGGCAGCACGAGCCATTTCTTCAGCAGGCGCGCCCCCATCGGGGAGAGCGTGAGGTCGAGCACATCGGAGAGTGATTTTCCTCCGGCAGGCGATGAAATCAGTTCCAGATTTCTTATGGTGAATTTGTCAAGCCACACATATTTGTCACGCACTAAGCGGTTGATGTTCGTGATATGCCGGAGGTTGGCATGCTCGGTTTCGGCTAAATAATGGATGACGGCTCCGGCTGCGATGATGCCTTCATGTAAATCGCCAATACCGAAGCCCTTCAGTGACTGGGTTTCAAAATGGCGCGTCAGCTTTTCCAGTGCGTAATCGAAAGTGAAAATCCACTCATCCAGCGCGTAGGTATAAAACTGCTCTCCATATTCCCGTTTAAAATCCTTCTGATGATTTTTAGCAAACAGGATTTCGGAAGGCTTGAAGCTTTGCAGCAGGTTGTCAATATAATCCCTCGTGCCTTCGGTGGTGACAAATTCGCCTGTTGAAATGTCAAGAAAAGCGATTCCGATGATGTCTTTATTGAAATGCAGCGAAGCAAGATAGTTGTTGCTCTTGGTGTCGAGGATATTATCGTTGTGCGCCACTCCGGGGGTAATCAGCTCGGTGACGCCCCGTTTCACCAATTTCTTGGTGAGCTTCGGGTCTTCCAGCTGGTCGCAGATTGCCACGCGATAGCCGGCTTTCACTAATTTGGGCAAATACGTGTCGAGCGCATGATGCGGGAAGCCCGCGAGTTCAACGTCCGAAGCTGCCCCGTTGGATCGCCTGGTGAGCACGATGCCAAGTACGTTGGAAGTTTTCACCGCATCCTGCCCGAAGGTTTCATAGAAGTCGCCTATCCGGAACAGCAGAATCGCATCCGGGTATTTGGACTTGATGCGGCTGTACTGCTGCATCAGGGGAGTGTCTTTGGATGATATAGTTTGTTGGGTTTCCATCAGCCTCACCCCCGCTTCCCTCCTTTGGGGAGGGAAGCACGGAGGATATTACTAAACAAAACTTATTTTGTGACTCTCACTTTTTTTTGGTGAGGCTTAAAAATAAATATTTTGCCCTCGTTCAGAAGGAGAAAATTCCAACATCATGCGCAAACTTGCCAGCAAGGAACTCGGCAGGCTGTCACCGCGGCAATTCAGGGAGGCTGAAAAAATTCCGGTCATCATCGTGTTGGACAATGTGCGCAGCCTCTACAACGTGGGTTCCGTTTTCCGTACGGCTGACGCTTTCCGCGTGGAATCGATTTATTTGTGCGGCATCACCGCCACGCCACCTCACCGCGAGATTCATAAAACCGCTTTGGGCGCTGAAGAAACCGTGAATTGGAAGCATTTCAAAGAAACGGAAGAGGCGGTTCATGAGCTAAAATCACAAGGCTGGAAAATAATTGCTGTTGAGCAGGCGGAAGGAAGCATCCCGCTGGATGAGTTTAATCCCGATAAAAATGCAAAGCTGGCTTTGGTTTTCGGGAATGAGATTGGCGGAGTGAGCGAAACGGTGATGAAGACGGCAGATGCCTGCATTGAGATTCCCCAGACAGGAACAAAGCATTCGCTGAACGTTGCAGTGAGTGTGGGGGTGGTGGTGTGGGAGATAGGGAAAAGATACAAATGAACTTCTCTCAGATGCGCAAAGAGAAAGGATGGTGCAGCCGTGTCTTTATGAACGTTTGCATTCGAAGTGGTCACAGCCATTTCCTTCTGCGGAAAAAAATCATCATTAAAATCGCCACACACGCCATCACCACGATTACTGCCGGATATCCATAGTGCGATTCCAGTTCGGGCATGTATTTAAAATTCATGCCGTAAATGCTTGCGATAAATGAAAGCGGGATGAATACCGTAGTGATGATAGTGAGCGTCTGGATTGTTTTATTCATCTCAATATTGATATGCGAATGGTATGCTTCTTTCAAGCCGTTCACCGTTTCGCGGAACATTTCGAGGGTTTCAATCACCTGCACTGTGTGATCATGAACATCCCGGATGAACTTTTGGGTTTTCTTCAGAATCAGCTTGTTGTCATCCCGCGTCAGGGCTGCCAGCACTTCACGAAGCGGATAAACAGACCTGCGCATCAGTATCAAATCTTTTTTCAGATTTTGTATCTCCTCTAAAATCGTTTGTGGCGGATGGTGCAGCACCTTTTCCTCCAGGTGTTCGATTTTTTCACCCAGCTTTTCCATCAAAACAAAATAGTGGTCAACCGTCACATCCATGATGCGGTAAACAAGATAATCGGTGCCGAAATCGCGAATCCGGCTCTTATTGTCGCGGATGCGCGCGCGAATCGGGTCGTAGAGGTCGCCCTCGTCTTCCTGGAAGGAAATAACAAATTTTTTTGAAAGCACGATGCTCACCTGTTCGCTGGCAATGCATTTTTTCTCTTCGTCATACGTCAGCATGCGCAGCACCATGAAGAGGTGGTCATCAAACTCATCCATCTTCGGGCGCTGATGCGTATTCACCACGTCTTCCAGCAGCAACGGATGCAGTTCAAAAATGCTTCCTATTTTTTCAATCAGCTCTACGTAGTGCACTCCGTCAACATTTACCCATGTCACCGACTTTTCATCTTTAAAAGGCAAACACTCTTCGATACTATCCACCGTCTTCTCAATATACCTTTCCGGAGTGTAGTTGAACAGTGTAATCTTCGGCTTGTGGGTTCTTTCCGGACCGATATATACCAGCGAGCCGGGGGGCAGACCGACCTTTTTGCTGCCTTCATCAGAAGGAAGATGAAGAGGGATATTTGCTTTGATTTCGGCTTCAGTCATGCAATGAGTTTTAGTTACTTCTTGTCAGTTCACAGCCATGCAAAGACATTTAATGATTTTTCAGCTGCAACCGATGCAGCAAACTCTTTTTATTTTATCAGCACGGTTTTATAGGGCACCGGCATTGTGATGCCTTCTTTAGCGAATCTTTCTTTTATTGATTTGTTCAAATCACAGCCCATTTCGAACGCTGCATCTGCATTTTTCGCCCACACATAGGCACGCAGAATGACGGAAGTTTCCCCAAACCCTATTGCTTTAACATCCACGACAGGGGCGTTATTGAGCATCTGCGAGTAGGAGCGTCCGTCTATGCACAAGGGATGTTTCAGCGCCTCCTCTTGCATGATACGCATAGCTTTTTCAATATCCGAATCATAACTGATGCCGATATCAACGAAGCGGCAGATACGCTCATCTTCAATCGTGGCATTGATTATCGTTTCATTGCTGATGACTGCATTGGGAATCACAATACGCTTATTTTCGGCATTGCGCAGGATGGTATGCCGCAAAGTGATGTCCTCTACGATGCCTGAATAATTTTTTCCGACTTCGATGCGGTCGTTAACACGGTAGGGTTTGAAGATGACGATGAATATGCCGCTTATGATGTTGGAAAACGCCTGCTGCGAAGCGAACCCGAAGATGGCGGCAATAATTCCCGCTCCTGCGAAGATGGAAACGGACAGCGTGCGCAGGGGCGGTATGGCATAAATTGCCACTGCCATGCCGATAATCACAATGGTTGCATTGATGAAATGACGGATGAACTGATAGCTGGTGGCTTTAATGTTTGATTCCGCGGAATAGCGCTTAATTGCACGGTTAAAGAGGTACTTTGCCAGACGCGTTGCAAAGAACGTGATGACGAGGATGACAATGATGAAGACAATGTTGGCAAGCTTATCTTTCCAGAAGCCAAAACTCAGCAAATCCTGGTTCACCTCCGCAAGCGTAATCACGTTTTGCATTCAAAAAAAAAATAGAACGTAAAGTTAGCGATTGACTGTAAGCGGAATATAAAATCAAATCAACAGGTCAATGTGTTGTTTAGCAGGATAGAGACGGAAAATAATTTCAACTGAACTCAATTGTAAAAAAAAAGCCCTCCGCGAAAAACAGGGGAGGGCTTCCTATCATTAATGAATGAATCAATTTCAGCTTCCCGGCATCTTCACACCCATCTGCGACATGAATGCCATCTGGTTGAACTGGATATAAAGCGTCTTTAGTTTTCCGTTTTCATCCATTACGGCAAATGAAAGCCAGTCAACGTTGATATCGTTGTTGGAAGGCGGAATGCCATTAAAAACTCCGGTGTGCTTGCCGGTAACAGTTCCGCGTCCGGCTATTCCATTTGCCGATGATATACTTTCCAATAAGGTATGTTTCGCACCTGTCAGCGCTGCATTGACAGCTCTTATGTGCTTCATAAATCCTGCGCGGTCAAGCGGCAGGGGGTAGCTGGGATGGTACACAATAAAATTTTCCGAACAGTTTGCGAAAAGCGTTGTTGAATCATTGGCATCCATCGCTGCAAGGAAGTTGTTTATCAATGCCGAATGGTCAGAAGGCGGGGGAGGGGATGCAGGCTCTGCAGACTGCCGGGAAGCAGGCTGCTGACAGGATATTGTCATGGCTGCCATGGCTGCGCTTAAAATCAAATTGATGGTTTTCATGGCGAAGGGATTTCTGTTGTTTTGAAAATAGAATCAGTTTGCTGAAGTCTGCGGTTCGCCACCCGGAGCGGGTAATATGCCGAGCTGAACCATTTCGGTGTAGTGATCTCCCACTTCCCAGTGGTCAGTGGCTTTGCCATCGGCATTGAATTTTACGATGTCCACGGTGGCAAATTTGACATTTTTACCCTTGGCGGCAGGAGGGAAATTTGGAAGACTTCCGGAAAAAGCACCTTCCACCCACACATGGGCCATTAATATGTCTCCTTCAGCGGCAATATGCTCAACGGTCATCTTCAAGTCGGGATAGGTTTGTTTAAACATGGTCATGGCTTGCTTGGCGCCTTCAATGCCTGCAGGGAATGTTACGCCCGGCACTTGCATGTGCTCATTGAAATCAGCAGCAAGGTATTGTTCAATATTTGCGAGGTTTCCCGATTGTATCATTGCAAGTACGGCATGATACGCTTCCTTCATCTTTGAAATTTTTGCCGGGTCGCTCGTTACAGAAGCGTTCCAGTCATAAACAGGATGTTGCACAGCGGCTGGCGCAGATCCTTGAGCCGGTATCATTCCCAATTGGGTCATCATTGATAGATTGTCAGCTACTTCCCAATGCTCTGCAAACTTTCCATTTTCAAATCGGAGAATGTCAATGTATTCAACATTGGAAACTGTTTTGTTTGTTGCGGGCATTCCCATGAAGGGACCTGTGTTGGTGGCTGACCAGCTTCCATGAGCCATTAATAAATCACCATCGGTAACAAGATGATGATAATTCAATTTAATCCCTGAAAAAGCGGAATGATACATCGCAATGAGATCTTTCAGCTGCTGAAGACCAGTGCTGGTGATACCGGGGGGCGGAGTGCTGTGGCTGACCGTATTTTCAGCCACATATTTATCCAGACTGTCAGCAACGCCTGTTTCAAAGGCTTTTATAATTTCCTTGTAGGCTGCCTTCATCAATTCAGACTGGCTTGGAGCCGCGGTTTGATTTTGTTGTTCGGTTGTTGTTCCGGGTTGATTACAGGCGTACAATAATAATGCAGCTGATAATACAGCTATGAAGGAGAATCTTGCTTTTTTCATGTTGAAGGGTTTTTAATTTTTAATAGGGCGAAAGTAGATTGTTTTTCCAAAATCAAGAAACTTTTAGGAATGAAAATTTTATCGGGGGGGATGACCATTGGTATTCAGACTAAACCCATTTATGCCATTATTGAGTGGGTGCGGGAACTCTCTTTGTCAAAATTATTGGGCAAAACAGGAGAGGAAAAGGCTATTAAGCAATCGATTGTGGAGGTAATATGAAGAAAACCTTCAGGAAGGCAATCAAAATAAACATTAGATGAAATCTGGCGACCGTTATACCCGGATTTGGAGGTGATTAAATAGCGGCATCCTTTGCAGAAAAAATAACATTAAGTGTTGCTAAATAAATTTTTCACCCGGCTGGCAAAAAATTAGCTTTGCCGAATAAATTAATTATAACATGTATGGACGTTGGACATCTGATTCTCTATACTCCGGTAATCATTCTTTTGGCTTGCCTGATAATCCTCTTTTTACCTTCCGATAGAAAATCATTCGCAGGATTTGTCTTCATAATTGCCATTATCACGTCCATTCCGGCTGAAAAGGTTTTATCGGGCGTGTTGTATGGTGTACTCTTCTTCCTGCTGATATTTTTAAGAACTTTATTCAACTTCATCTGAGTGAGCCTTATTCAATCACATATTATCATACTATTTATCGCCCTCATCCTGCTTCCTATCCTGAATGTAAAATGGAAAGGAATAGTTGCTGTATCGGTTGTGATTGTGAACGCGCTCTTAAGCGGCTTTTTCGCAGCAGATGCCCTGCTTGGCGATGCGGCAGAATTCATCCTTCCCGGAACGCTTGTAACCGGAGCAATTCCGCTCAGGATGGACGCGCTTTCCGGCTGGTTCATCCTGCTCATCAATTTTACGCTCGTAACGGGCGCTTTGTACGGCTTGCAATACATGAAAGCATACAGGGAACAATCTTCCAACATCACTCTTCACTGCATTGCTTACTTGCTGGTGCAATCAGCGCTTACAATGATTTGTGTTGTCCAGCACTCAATTGTTTTTCTGTTCGCATGGGAAATCATGTCATTATCTGCCTTTATGCTGGTGACTTTCGAGCATCAAAAACGCAACACGCTGAAAGCGGGAATCAATTATCTCATTCAGTCTCATGTCTGTATTGTGTTTCTCACGGTGGCATTTATTTGGGTGGCATCCCGCACCGGCTCTTATGACTTCAAAGCCATCACGGAATTTTCTTCCACGTTTCCGTTGCTGACCAGCCTTGCTTTGTTCCTATGCTTTTTTACCGGCTTCGCTTTCAAAGCGGGCTTTGTTCCCTTTCACACCTGGCTGCCTTACGCCCATCCTGCCGCGCCCTCGCATATCTCTGGCGTGATGTCAGGTGTGATTATCAAAATCGGCATCTATGGCATCCTGCGGATGCTCCTGCTGATTAAAACGGATTTTATTGTGTTGGGATACCTCATTCTTTTCATCTCGGTGGTGTCGGGGGTTTACGGAGTGATGCTTGCCATAGTGCAGCACAATCTGAAAAAATTACTGGCTTATCACAGCATTGAAAACATCGGCATCATCGGCATCGGCATCGGGATTGGCACCATCGGCATCGGGATGAACAATGCTCTTCTGGCAACGCTCGGATTTGCGGGTGGAATGCTGCATGTGCTGAATCACTCGCTTTTTAAATCACTGCTGTTTTACAGTTCCGGAAATGTTTATCAGTCAACACACTCGATAAACATCGAGCAGTTGGGCGGGCTGGTGAAACGAATGCCGCACACGTCACTTTTATTTCTGGTGGCTGCCCTTGCCATCTGCGGGCTGCCGCCTTTCAACGGCTTCGTTTCTGAATTTCTCATTTACTTCGGGCTGTATAAAGGATTGCACAGCGAAAGCTCCGTTGCTTTATTATCGCTGCTGGTATCCATCTTCGGACTTGCTATCATCGGTGGGCTTGCCATGCTGTGCTTCACCAAGGCGTTTGGCGCGGTGTTTCTCGGAACTCCGCGACATCATTTTGAGCATCCGCCAACTGAAGCTAATGCCGGAAAACTGCTCCCCATGTACATGGTCATGGCGGTGATTGTTGCCATCGGCTTATTTCCGATTTTTTTTCTGCATCTGTTATCTGAGCCGTTGAAATTATTTACGAATAAACTTTCCTCCCCGGTTGCATTGGCAGAACCGCTTGCTGCAACAGCGGTGACACTTCAGCATATCGGGCGCGCAGCTTTTGGATTTATCGCCTTGGCGGGCGTAATTTTTTTCATCCGCAAAAAAATCACCGCGCAAA
>DATLYB010000285.1:0-21019 GCA_035575215.1 Chitinophagales bacterium | reverse complement strand
CTGCCCATTTTATTTGAAACTGCCTTCCGCAACCGTGCAAGCTGAATCAGGTCAGGCGATGGATGCCTTGTGCTTAATACGACAGCCGCTTTTTTGTTCCTGAGATACTGTTCCGCTTTGCTTACTAATTCTATCATCTTGTCATAGCTTGTTTTGGCGTCATCATCAAAAGTGAAAATGCCATGATGAAGCAGAATGATTCCGCTTAGCTTGTCCCAGTTAATTTTTTGCGTGAGCTGAAATATTTTTTTCGACAGGACAAATCCAGGCATCACGTAAGGCACAATCAGAACGCTGTCGCCATAAATCTCTCTGATTCGTTGCTCGCCACCAGGCGTATTGCTGACCGTCACTACCGCATCGGCATGGGTGTGGTCAACGAAACGATACGGGATAATCGCGTGGAGTATCGCCTCAACAGAAGGCGTGGGGGCATTGGGATTGGTCATCGCTGCGCGCTGGTATTTCACCATATCTGAATCAGTGAGGTGCTTCAACTGCACCATTTTCAACAGCACTTTCATCTGCACGGGCGCAAAGCCTTCCGCCTTAATCGTTGCCAAATCCCAGCCGCTGCCTTTTACATAAAGGATGTCTTCGGTTTCGCCAAAAATATTTTTCTCGGTGATTTTCACGGAGGTATTCCCTCCGCCATGCAGCACAAGGTCAGGCTCCCTGCCGAGCAGCTGCGATGTGTAAACGCGCAGCTTCAGCAAGTTACCTTGCAGCTTTGCAGCTTCAGCAGCATTCCAGAGATTTTTCATTCGGATGAAAGATTAAAAGTCCGGCAAATTTCAGAATTCCGGTTTAAACATGTCTGTATTTGCCCTTCCCCTCTCAAAGGGTAATTTTGGCGCATGAATTTCAGCGCAATTGATTATTCACAGCTCTCCATTTATCCGAAACTCATCCGTGATTATCTAAGCGCCTCCGTTCAGCTAAAATCATTGTATAAATATCCGTTTGATTTTTCAGCCTTTCGTCAAGTCATCAATGACAAAAGAATCGCTTTGGAAAGCCGTCACGTCCTTGCCGGTGTTTTGAATGAACAATATGCGGGAATAAAAACGACCTCAGCCGTAAGACGCAACATTGAAAAACTAAAGGACACAAATACCTTCACTATTACCACGGCTCATCAGCCCGTTCTGTTTACGGGTCCGCTGTATGTCGTTTACAAAATCATCAGCGCCATTAACGTGGCGGAGCGATTGTGCAGCGAATATCCAGACCGGCATTTTGTGCCCGTTTATTGCATGGGGGCGGAAGACCATGATTTCGAAGAAATCAATCACGTCTGGCTAAATGGGGAAAAGCTTGAATGGAAGCAGGATAAAGATGGAGCAGTGGGAAGACTTTCCACAAAGGAAATTTTGCCGCTGATTGATGAGGTGGAAAAACGGTTGCATGGCAAAACGTTTGCAAGTGAAGCAATCAGCCTGCTGAAAGAGGCTTTCGGCAGTCAGTTCACTTTGGCGAAAGCCACGCTGCATTTTGTTGATAAACTGTTCGGTGATTATGGACTGGTGGTGTTGATTCCGGATAACAAACAACTCAAGCCGCTTTTTGCCCCTGTCATTGAACAGGAACTGTTGCACAATCATTCTTTCAAACTCTGCGAACAAACCAACAATGAACTTAACTTGCTGGGTTATGACGTCCGGGTGAATCCGCGTGAAATCAATTTATTTTATCTTGAAGAAGGCATCCGCGAGCGGATTGTTTGGAATCTGCAGACAACAAAGTATGAAGTGCTGAACACTTCGCTATCGTTTACACGCGATGAAATTCTGAGGCTGGTAACAGTTTCTCCCGAACGCTTCAGCCCCAACGTGATGCTGCGACCGCTTTACCAGGAAACTATCCTGCCTAACCTTGCTTATGTAGGCGGTGCGGGCGAATTGTCTTACTGGCTGCAGCAAAAAAAAATCTTCGACCATTACAGCGTCAACTTCCCGATGCTGGTGCTGCGCAATTCAGCATTGCTTATTGATTCAAACACGGCAAGAAAAATCAAAAAGGCAGGCATTGAGTTAAAAGAACTGTTTGAAGATGAAGAAACGCTGATTCAGCATTTCGTCAGGCGAAATTCAAACCACACCCTCAGCTTTGATTCCGAAAGAGAAGTGGCGCTGGGCATTTTCGAAGCAATCAGGGAAAAAGCGACAGCAGTTGACCCCACGCTTGCCGGAGCCATTGAAGCTCAGAAAGCCTCGTTTGTTAAGGGACTGGAAGGAATCGAAACGAAGGTGATGCGCGCAGAGAAAAGAAATTTTGAAACGGCTGTCGCTCAAATCAAAAGCGTGAAGGCAAAATTGTTCCCCGGCAATGTGCCGCAGGAGCGCGTGGAGAACTTTTTGCCCTGGTACGCTCAATATGGCGGTGAATTTTTCCGCCAATTAAAACAACATTTCGACCCTTTCAGGAAAGTGTTCCTTATAGGACAAGTGACTGACAGCTTGTGAAATGTTATTGCTTATGCCGTTTGAACCATTCATCAAGCGAGAGAGGTCCGGAGCCGTAAATCAGAAAAAACACCAAAAGCAACAGCACAATCACTGCAAAAAGCAGTTCTGAGCCGCTGACGAAAAGCCCCCGCCACGAGTGGACAAACACCACCGCTCCTACCAGAATCGGGATTTGAAAGAGCGCTGCGATACGCGTTGCCAGCCCTAAAGCAATCATGGGTCCACCGGCTACGTGCGCCATGCCAACGTAATGCACAATAAACAGCGACATCCATGGGAACCCGCTGTTTTCAATGATTTGCTGCAGGGCAAACCGGTCGCCCAAAAATTGAATGCCCTTCACGGTGAGCACCAATCCAAGCGTAATGCGGACGATGTCGAGCCATTTTGGATGATGGGTATCGCCATATTGTTCTATTCTTTGGATAATATTCATCACAACCTCCTTTTTGGTTAAGATACGATTTTTCCCAAAATGAAAAAATACCCTGCTTAATTTTGCTTTTATGACTTCAATGTATATGGATATCATCGGATGGATTGGCGCTTTGTCTGTTCTTTATGCCTATTTCATGGTATCTACAGGCAGGCTGCGAGGCGAATCGCTCCATTTTCAAACAGCTAATATTTTAGGGGCATTCTGCCTTGCCGTCAATACTTTTTATAATCACGCCTACCCCTCAACCGTGGTAAATATCATTTGGATTGCGATTGCCATTTTCTCACTGACGGCAAGAAACGGAAGCGTACCTAAGCTTTAGTCACATTTCTTTCCTTTAGTACCGGATTAAGGATACTCTAAAATTTCAACAAACTGCGTAACTGCTCCTGCTAAAACTTCTATTTTTCAGCAACTTATTTATCAACATCCTGTGGATTATATGAGTAAAATGCTGGTATAAATACTGAGACCCTATTTGAGGTGCTTTCTTCTGAAAAATAATCTTGAATTACTGATAATTATCTGACTATTTGCCTTATACACTCAATTGATTGACAGGCAACTAAAGTAAACTCTAAAAATTGGCTTTTGGAAAAATGGTGTCTTCAGTGATGAAGAGGGCATTGGTAGTGTCCTTCCTTACCTGTACTTTATCCCATTTTAATGTTGAGGCGCAAGTGGCAATATCCGGGCAGTTGAAAAAATGGCACCGCGTCACTTTGACATTTGAAACCGGAATCATTACAAGCGAAACCGCTAACCCCAATCCCTTTACAGATTACCGTCTGAATGTAACATTTACCAATGGCAACAAAAATTACGTTGTGCCCGGCTACTTTGCTGCTGACGGTAATGCCGCCAACACCAGCGCCACCAGCGGCAGCAAATGGCGTGTTCATTTCTCGCCTGATTTGGAAGGCGTTTGGAATTATTACGTTTCCTTCAGAACCGGTTCCTTCATAGCCGTCAGCGATAATCCTAATGCAGGCTCTCCCGTTCCATCGCTTGATGGACTGACAGGCTCTTTCCTCATCCAGCCAACAGACAAAACCGGGCGAGACCACCGCGCCAAAGGGCGGCTGCAATACGTGGGCAAGCATCATCTCCGCTTTGCCGAAACGGGAGAATATTTTCTGAAAGGCGGCACTGACAGCCCTGAAAACTTTCTAGCTTACTGGGAGTTTGACGGCACTTTTGACGATGGCGGAATATCACTTAACCTTCCCAACGGATTGCACCGTTATCCTTCTCACGTTGCTGATTGGAATGCCGGTGACCCTGTCTGGCAAAACGGCAAAGGAAAAGGAATCATCGGTGCGCTGAATTACCTTGCCAATGAAGAGGTAAACTCAGTTTACTTCATCACAATGAACATCACCGGTGATGGGGATGACGTGTGGCCCTACATATCGCCTGCCGACAGCGATTTCACACGGTTTGATGTTTCTAAACTCGACCAGTGGGAAATAGTTTTCTCCCACATGGATTCCCTCGGAATCATGTTACATGTGGTAACGCAGGAAAGGGAGAACCAAATGCTGCTTGATAATGGCAATGTCGGTAACACGCGCAAGCTTTATTACCGTGAACTTATTGCCCGCTTCAGCCACCATCTCGCCATTACATGGAACATGGGCGAGGAGAACGGCTGGGATTACAACGGGCGCGGTGCCCAGAACGACCAACAGCGAAAAGACATGGCTACCTATTTCAAAACCCATGACCCATACAAAAATTTTGTGGTCATCCATACTTATATCGCTGACCACGATTTGATTTACACACCTTTGCTTGGCTATCCCGATTATGACGGCATGTCGGTTCAAATAAATATGAATGATGTGCACACCTTCACTCAAACCTGGATTGACAAATCAGCCGCCAGCGGCCGAAAATGGGTAGTGAACCATGACGAAACGGAAGGGGGCGTTGAGCCGAATGGTACGGGCACTAACCAGGGGATGGTGAGGGAATTTGCCCTTTGGGGAAACCTTATGGCAGGGGGCGGTGGATGCGAATGGTATTTCGGCTCCAACGGTCTTGAAACCGAAGACTTCAGAACACGCAGCGGCATGTGGTATTATACCCGCAAAGCGAAATATTTCTTTCATAACTATCTCCCCTTTTGGGCAATGAGGGGGAACGACAATATCACATCAAACTCCAATGATTATGTTCTGGAACTTCCGGGAAGGATATATGCCGTTTATTCCCGCTTTGCCAATTCCACCAACATTACGCTTCCCTGCGGCACTTACTCGGTGAAGTGGTTTGACCCCACCAACAGCAATTGGAATCTGCTCAACGGCAGCGTCACCACTGTGCAGGGCGGGGGAAGCGTCTATCTAGGCAATCCCCCCTTCGGCAATAACGACTGGGCAATTCTTGTGACCAATAATTTCACTGCTGATTTCACCGTCATCAACACCGGCTGCGACACGCAGGGAGGTGAGATTACCGTGACTCCTTCGGGCGGTTCTTCGCCTTACACCTACCTGTGGTCAACGGGCGAAATCACCCAAAGCATCAGTGACCTTACACCGGGCAATTACAAGGTAACAATCACCGATAACAATGGCTGCCAATTGATTGACAGTGCTGAGGTAAAGCAAACATTCAAGGTGAGCATGAACCTGCGCGTGTTTCTTGAGGGCGCTTACGATGCGAACACTGGCTTGATGCGTGATGATTTGCGGGCTGCAGGATTAATACCCCTCACCGAACCTTTCACTTCGCTGGGCTTCACACATGTGTTTCCCGGCGGGGGTGAAGCGACCACACCATCTGTGTTAAGCGTCACGGGTCCGAATGCCATTGTTGACTGGATAATGGTGGAATTGCGAAGCAAAGCCGACCGCTCGGTGGTCCTTGCCACCCGCTCGGGGTTATTACAGCGCGATGGCGACATTGTTGAACTGAACGGCTATCTGCCTCTCGCTTTTGAGGGCACGCCTTGCGATGATTATTATATTGCCGTCCGCCACCGCAATCATTTCGGCTTCATGACGCTGAACGTCCAGCCGCTTACTGCCACGCTTGGTCTTGACCTTACCAATACCTCCGTTCCCCTTTATGGAACGAATGCACAAAAAACGATTTCCGGCAAGCATGTGATGTGGGCAGGCAATTGTAACAACGACCAGCTTCTGAAATACATCGGGATTGGGAATGACAGGGATTTGATTTTAGCGCGCGTGGGCGGCACCTCCGTGCCGGTGAATGTGGCGGCAGGCTATTTCCGCGAGGACGTCAATCTCGATGGCTATGTGAAATACATGGGATTGAATAATGACAGAGATATCATATTAGTGAATATCGGGGGAACAAATCCTTCCTCAACAAGAACAGAGCAATTGCCCTAATTTATGAAACGAGTACTGCAACTATGGGTAATGCTGCTTTTCGGTGGAATATTCACCGTAAACGCTCAGCCATTGGTTGACATCGGGCTTTATGGCAGCGGCACGGATACCCTCGTAGTGAAACTGACCCCCCGCGGATTTTTCAACGGGGTGGCTTCCAACGTGGTGTTCGCCATCCGCTGGAAATCGGGATGCGGCACCTCGCTGGGCAGCATCATTCAGCCTGCATTGACGGGCGCTTATCTTCCGATGACCCAATCAGGCTCTCCAAAAACTTCAGGAGGATACACCTACCAGGTATTTGGCGGTGCCGGATTGCAGTCGCTCAGCGCCTTCGGTACAAGCTGGTCCAACGGTGTCCCTGTTACGCTGATGAAAGTTGTTGTCAGCAATCCCAAAGGAACATTTGAGATTGTAAATGACAATTGGACTAACATCATTGCCAGCAATGCCAATTATTTTGTTTCGCTCAACGGGCTGAATAAGACGGGAGCAATTATTCAAAGCTTCGTTTCATATACCTGGAACGGTTCCATTGCCATCTGTTCAGGCGACAGCGTGCTGCTTGGCGGAGCATACCGGAAGCTGCCGGGAGTCTATTACGACACGCTGCAAAGCAGTGGCGGATGCGATAGCATCGTGATTACAACGCTGACAGTTTCCCCGGCTTACACTTCCACCCGCTCCGTTTCTATTTGCCAGGGACAAAGCTTTTTCGCAGGAGGAGATTGGCAAACCACTTCGGGAACTTATTATGACACGCTTACCGCAGCAGGCTGCGACAGCATCATCATTACGGATTTGACCGTCCTTCCGGCATTCATTAACACCCTGAATTTCGTCATCTGCGAGGGCGACAGCATCCTTGCCGGAGGAGGATTTCAAACGGAGCCGGGAATTTATTACGATACCTTTATTTCACACTTAGGCTGCGACAGCGTGATTGCCACCAACCTTACGGTGGTTTCAGATTTTAACATTACCAATAATGTAAGCATCTGTTCCGGTCAAAGCTATTTTGCCGGTGGCACAAGTCAAACTACATCAGGTATCTATCACGATACATTCACATCCGCATTCGGATGCGATTCCATTGTGACAACGGTTCTCACCGTCAATCCTAATCCGGTTGCTGCCATTTCTCCCGGAACGGTATCCATCTGCCTCGGTTCGGGTGTGGTGCTGGCGGCAAGCGGGGGAACATCATATAGCTGGAGCACCGGTGCAATCACAGCAAGCATCCCTGTAATGCCAATAACCACTACTGTTTATTCAGTCACCGCCACAAATGAGTATGGATGCAAAGCGTCCGCTTCAAGAATGGTTACGGTGAATCCATTGCCGCCTGCTTCTATCTCACCTGCTTCAACATCCATTTGCAGCGGGCAAAGCACGGTGTTAAGTGCAAGCGGAGGGATACTGTATAGCTGGAGTACGGGAGCGGGTACCGCCAGCATTACCGTTTCACCGGCACTGACCACGGCATATTCAGTTACCGTGACGAGCGTAAATGGCTGCCGTGCAACTGCAGCTGCGGTTGTCACGGTGAATGCTCTTCCTTCGGCATCCATTTTTCCTGCTGCCGTTTCAATTTGCAGCGGTCAGAGTGCCACTCTTACAGCCAGCGGAGGAACCTCATTCAGTTGGAGCACCGGAGAAGCCATCCAGAGCATCACGGTGAATCCTTCTTCCACCACCGCTTACAGCGTCACGGTGACGAACGGAGGATGTACTGCATCAGCCACACGAACTGTCACTGTAAATTCTCTTCCGGCAGTTTCCATCACGCCTGCTGTTTCCACCATTTGCAGCGGTGAAAGCGCAATGCTTACAGCCAGCGGAGGCACTGCTTACTTATGGAGCACGGGCGCATCAGCAGCAAGCATTACAATAAGTCCACAGGCTGCCTCGGCTTATTCTGTTACCGCAACCGGAACTGACGGCTGCACCGCCTCAGCAACCGGCATTGTGAATGTGAATCCGCTGCCTGTGGCTTCAGTCACTCCCGCCAATGCATCTATCTGCATCGGCTCAAGCCTGACGCTGACGGCAAGCGGAGGAGGAAGCTATTCATGGAACACGGGTTCGACACTGCCAAGCATCACGGTTAGCCCAATGGCAACCACGTCCTATTCCGTCACGGTGAGCAGCGCGAGCGGATGCAGCGCATCTGCTTCAGGAACGGTGAACGTAAGCAACAGTCTTGCAGCTTCCATTACTCCAGCCAATCCAAGCATTTGCGTTGGGCAAAGCATTGTGCTGACTGCATCGGGAGGAATCAATTACACATGGAATACAGGAGCGACAACCGCAAGCATTACGGTTAATCCTGCTGCAAATACAACATACTCCGTCACTGTTACAGACGGTAGTTCCTGCTCTGCAACCGCCTCAAAAACGGTAACCGTGAATTCTTTGCCTTCTCCATCCATTTCCCCCCTGAATATTTCCATCTGCAGCGGTCAAAGCACCACACTGACGGCAGGCGGGGGTGGAAGTTATTCATGGAGCACAGGGTCAGTGACCTCTGCAATTACAGTCAGTCCCGTTTCCACAACCGCTTATTCGGTGACAGTGACCAATTCAAGCGGCTGTACGGCAACATTGTCGAGAAATGTGAAAGTTGACCCGTTACCGGCTGCGGCTATTTCACCCGCCTCTGCTGCAATTTGCGCAGGCGAAAACGTAACACTTACAGCAAGCGGGGGAATCTCTTATTCATGGAACAATATGGCTTCGACAGGTGCCATTACGGTTTCGCCTGCATCCACTGCAACATACACCGTCACCGTTACGGATGCCAACGGCTGCACGGCAAGCGCTTCGCGCGCGGTTACCGTAAGTCCGGCAATGCTCACGAATGTTGACGTAACTTTTTGCCAGGGCAACGGTTATTTTGCCGGAGGCGCTTTTCAAACAACAGCCGGAACGTATTACGATACGCTCACCACAGCCAGCGGATGCGACAGTATCGTAAGGACGATTATTACCGTGCTGCCATCATTTACGGTTTCACGTTCAGTTCAGATTTGCGATGGCGAAGCATTTTTTGCCGGAGGCGGCTATCAAACCTCGTCAGGCGTTTACGCTGATACTTTTATTGCAAGGAACGGATGCGACAGCATCGTTATCACCACGCTTTCGGTGCTCTCTGCTTTCGTTGAAAACATTTCAGTTTCGATTTGTGCAGGGGAAAGCTACTATGCCGGAGGTGCCTGGCGGACATCATCCGGAACTTACTATGACACCCTTACCGCATCCAACGGGTGTGACAGCGTGCTCATCACGGTTTTACATGTGGACCCGATACAAGCATCCGCAGTCAGCGTTTCCATTTGCGAGGGGCAAAGCTATTTTGCAGGGGGCGCTCTCCGGACCTCCTCCGGAATTTATTATGACACCTTGGTTTCTTCTGCCGGCTGCGATAGCATCGTAACCACCTACCTCACGGTGGAACCCATCGTTCACTATTATAATGTCATTTCCACCTGCATGGGCGACAGTGTATTGGTTGGTGGCGGTTTCCAAACCGAATCGGGAATTTATTATGATACCTTGGTAGTACCGGAAGAATGTCTCAGCGTAATTGTTACCACACTGGTTTTCTTTCCGCCTGTAGTAACTAATCTCAATGTTCAAATCTGCGAGGGCGAAAATTATTTTGCCGGAGGCACAAATCAAACCGAAAGTGGCGTTTACTATGATACGCTTTTGTCTTCCCGCAATTGCGACAGCATCGTCATTACCAACCTGATTGTTCTTCCTGTTTTCACTTCAAGCAGAAACATTTTCATTTGTGAGGGACAGAGTTTCTTTGCGGGCGGAACATTGCGCACCGTTTCAGGAACCTATTACGATACATTCACGGCAAGCAATGGATGTGATAGTGTGTTAACGACAATTCTCACTGTCAATCCTGTTTACTCGGTTACCGTTCATGTTTCCATCTGCCAGGGGCAGCGCTATTTTGCGGGAGGCGCATTTCAAACTGTTTCCGGCACCTACAGCGATGGTTATTTGTCACGGGCTGGTTGTGACAGCACGGTTATCACCCATCTGACGGTGGTCCCACCCATTGTTCATAACCAGTATCTCACAGCCTGCTTGGGCGAAAGCGTATTTGCGGGAGGTGCAAATCAGACAGCTTCGGGTGTTTATTATGACACCTTAACTGCCGCTGGCGGCTGCGACAGCGTGCTCATCACCAATCTCACATTTTATAATCCGGCTCAGACTGCGGTTGATATTCTGGTTCATGCCGGAAGCGGTTTCTTTGCCGGAGGGGCTTACCAAACCACCAGCGGGATTTATTATGATACCCTTTCCACTTCGCATGGATGCGACAGTGTCGTAATCACCATGTTATCAGTTGAAAATATTGCATCGGATATTACCTTGAATGAGATAGAGAATACCATGACCGTGCGTACCAAGCTGGATAATAGTTACGCAGATAACACGTATGGCGCAGGAGCAGTAGGGTGGCGGGTGCCGCGCACGCTTGACAGCTTGATTACGTCAGACCATCTTGAATGGGTATTTTATGATGCGGCAGGAACAAAGAAGCTCGGTTTCCGTGTGGACTACTTCAGCCGTACCGCGCAACTGCCATCAGGGTATGGAAGCTTAGGTGTGTCAGGAGGAGAAGGAACAATAGTCATTGGCAGTGACAGCAGCATTTTGAATACGACCACCTCCATTCATGAAAATTTCAATACGCTCGGATATGTGTTGCCGAGCAGTTCCCCGCCTACCGATACGAACTACAGCCCGAATCCGGCTTATCCCGGTTGGATATATGATGTGTGGTATGAAGCCACCATTGATTTAAGCACATTCGGACAAGCGGGCTATGGCTACCATGACATTGTTGCCGTTCACGCCAGTCCCGACAAGGATGACGTGACGATAACAGCGGAAGCTGATTCGCTTGTCCCGCCACCATGTCCGAGGAGTGAAACAAGAAACGTCATCATTTGCGAGGGTGATAGCTTTTTTGCCGGAGGGGATTATCAAACATCCCGTGGCATATACTATGACACTCTTATTGTTGATGGCTGTGAGATAAGAATCATCTCATACCTCACGGTGCTTCAGGCTTCCGTAGCTGAAATACATGAAAATATCTGCGAGGGTGAATCGCTTTTCATCGCGCGAGCATGGAGAAATACTTCAGGAATTTACAGCGACACCCTTCTTGCTGCAAACGGTTGTGACAGCATTATCACCACGCATCTTTCTGTACATCCCGTTTATGATGATACAAGAGATGTTTCTGTTTGCCAGGGCAGCAGTTATTTTGCCGGTGGTGAATGGAGAACAACATCAGGTATCTACACGGATTCTCTTATTACCTCAAATGGCTGCGACAGCATCGTACACACGCAGCTGACGGTTCATCCGGTTGTCTTTAACACCGTCAATGCCGGCATTTGCTCGGGTGACAGCATTTTTGCCGGAGGTAAGTACCGGAAAAATACAGGAGTTTACTATGATACGCTTTCATCCAGCCATGGCTGCGATAGCATCGTGGTCACTTCACTTTCTGTACAGCAAACCGTTTCTCATTTGATTCAGGCAACTATCTGCGCGGGCGACAGTTTTTTCGCGGGCGGAGATTTTCAAACAATAGCGGGAAATTATTATGACACGCTCACAGGCTCCGCTTGCGACAGCATCATCATCACATCGCTCATTGTGCTGCCTTCAAAATCAAGCCTTGTTCCTGTTACCATTTGCTCGAATGAAAGTTATTTCGCTGGAGGCGGTTACAGAAACGTCAGCGGATTGTATTACGACACGCTGTCAACCTCCTTTGGCTGCGACAGCATTGTCGTCACTGTGCTGAACGTAAAGCCTGCTTACCTGGAAAATCAAAATGTCTCCATTTGCTCGGGTGACAGCATTTTTGCCGGAGGCGCGTATCAGAACTTGCCTGGAATTTACTTTGATTCGCTCATTGCCGAAAACGGCTGCGACAGCGTAATAGTAACTCATCTGACAGTGATGCCTGTGGATATTGATACGGTCCAAGTAGGTATCTGCAGCAATGGCAGCTATTTTGCCGGAGGCGCCCTCAGAAATACTTCGGGTATATATTATGATACGCTGAATGCTTCCAGCGGCTGCGACAGTATTATCGTTACGATGCTCACAGTACATCAAGCATTCACAAACACGGTTGCGGTATCCATCTGCAGCGGGGAATCCTATTTTGCCGGAGGCGCGTACAGAAATGCTTCCGGCACGTATTATGACACGTTTGCTTCCGGAGGATGTGACAGTGTAATTGTGACCGTTCTTTCGGTGCAACCCACATATATTATGACAGTAAACGCCATGGTCTGCGAAGGCGACAGTTTGTTTGCGGGGGGAAGTTTCCGCACTGCTTCCGGGACTTATTCTGACACACTTCAAAGCCGTTTTGGCTGCGACAGTATCATCCGGACTCATCTGCATGTGGAAGCGAATATCATTGACAGTATTGACATAACGCTCTGCGAGGGAAACGGCTACTTTGCGGGGGGAGCAATGCAGTTTTCACCGGGAACCTACTTTGACACGTTCAATGCAGCGGGAGGATGTGACAGTGTGGTGGTTACCACCTTGCAATTCATGCAGGGCAGTTCAGAGTCAATCGCAGTTCAAATCTGCCAGGGCGAGAGTCATTTTGCCGGAGGCGCGTATCAAACTACAGCGGGGATTTATTATGACACACTTTCAATGATACGGGGTTGCGACAGCATCCTGATTACCGAACTTTCAGTCTTCCCTGTGTTTTTAGACACAGCGGAAATTTTCATTTGCAATGGTGGAGGAATTTTTATCAACGGGGTCTGGCGCACCAGCAGCGGCATTTATTATGACACGCTGCAGTCGCAAAAAGGCTGTGACAGTATCGTGGTAATCCATCTCAGCGTGGCGCAGGTTTACCAGTTAACGCAAAGTGTTTCCATCTGTCAGGGTGAAAGCTATTATGCCGGAGGCGCCTGGCAGACGGTAACCGGAATTTACCGCGATACGTTCACCTCTTCAACCGGATGTGACAGCATTATAGTTACCAAGCTGAACGTATATCCAAGAAAAAGCAGGTATAATCCTGTTACTATTTGCACCGGGCAAAGCTATTTCGCGCAGGGGCAGCTGAGAACGCACACCGGGCTTTATTATGATACACTGACCACTTCTCACGGCTGCGACAGCATCATCCTCACAATATTGAATGTGCTTCCGCCTGTAACAAATTCAGTAAGCGTTTCCATCTGCAGCAATGAACAGTATTTTGCAGGCGGTGAATACAGAAATACTTCCGGAATTTATTATGATACATTGGTTGCCGCCAACGGATGTGTCAGCTATCTGGTCACTTCCCTTACCGTGCGGCAGGCGTATGTCAGTAACCGAACCGTATCATTGTGCAGCGGTGACAGTATTTTCCTGCAGAATGATTTCCGGTATTTGTCCGGGTTGTATTATGACACGTTCACGGCACGCACCGGCTGCGACAGTGTAGTGATAACCAACCTTGTAATAAAGCAGCCCAAATCCTCTTCGAGAATAGTTTCCATTTGTTCGGGAACCGGCTTTTATGCCGGAGGAGCAATGCAAACGCAAGCGGGAACTTATTTTGATACCCTCGTTGCTTCCAACGGGTGCGACAGTATAGTAAAAACGGTGTTATCCATTCGTCCCCGGAAGTACTCCTCACAGAGTATTTCCATCTGCCAGGGTGAAAATTATTTTGCGGGCGGAATGCTCCAAACTTCTCCCGGCATTTATTATGATACCCTTGTTTCATCCATCGGCTGCGACAGTATTATCACCACACAACTTTCTATTCATCCTACGACAACGGTTTATAATTCAGCCGTCATCTGCAGCGGTGAAAGTTATTTTGCTGCTGGCGCGTATCAAACCACCTCCGGTTCATTCTTCGATACTATTCCCGACCGGAACGGCTGTGACAGTTTCGTAGTGACCATCCTCCATGTTCTTCCGGTTAAATATTCCGCTTTATCTGTTACAATATGCGGGAACGAACAATATTATGCCGGAGGGCAACTTCAGAACACACCCGGAATTTATTATGACACACTTACGGCATCTGACGGTTGCGACAGCATTGTAACCACAACGCTTAACGTGCTTCCGGTAGTTACCGTCAACAGAAGCATTTCAATTTGCAGAGGCGACAGCGTATTCCTGCAGGGTACTTTCATGCAGGAAGCCGGAGTGTACCGTGATTCATTCACTGCACTTAACGGCTGTGACAGCGTGGTGGTTACCACCCTTAATATTTTGGAAGCCGGGTTCAATTACCGAACCGTCTCAATTTGCAGCGGTGACAGCTTTTTTGCAGGAGGTAATTGGCAGTTAACTGATGGTGATTACTATGATACTTTGACTGCATCCAGCGGCTGCGACAGCATTGTCGCCACTCATCTTAGAACGCTCAATGCATCTTACAGCACGGTTTCGGTTTCTATCTGCAGCGGTGAAAGCTATTTTGCCGGAGGCTCTTTAAGAACAACGGCCGGCACATACTATGACACGCTTACTGCCACCAATGGATGCGACAGTATCATCACAACACACTTAACTATTCTTCCGCGCTTTTCGCGCGTTGTTCCGGTGACGATTTGCGCGAATGAAACTTATTATGCTGGCGGAGCTTATCAGAATCATGAAGGTATGTATTATGACACACTTACTGCACGAAACGGCTGCGACAGCCTGGTGATTACCTCGCTTACTGTTTTACCCGTTTCCATCAGCAACAATGAAATAAGTATCTGTGAGGGCGAGAGTTATTTCGCTCAAGGCGCCCTGCAAACTACTGCCGGAATTTATTATGACACGCTTGCTTCCTTAAACGGATGCGACAGTGTGATTGCCACTCACCTGACTGTTTTAGCCGCTAGTATGGCTTCATTGGATATAACCATCTGCAGCGGGGAATCTCACTTTGCCGGGGGAGTGCTTCAATCCGCATCTGGAATTTATTATGACACACTTGGGGCATCCAATGGCTGCGACAGCATTGTTGTCACCCGGCTCACCGTCACTCCGGAAATAATAACATCCGTTAACGTTTCCATCTGCAGCGATGAAAGCTATTATGCTGCAGGCGCCTTCAGAAATTCAAGCGGTGTATATTTTGATACGCTGTTATCAGCACAGGGATGCGATAGTATTGTCATCACTACCCTCAGCGTGCTTCCGGTAAAATCAACTTCCGTTAGAGTGATTATCTGTGCGGGCGAAACGCACTTTGCCGGAGGTGAATTCCAATCATCCCCTGGAATCTATTATGACACGTTCACTGCGGAAAACGGCTGCGACAGCATTGCAGCTACTTTGTTGAGTGTATTACCGGTGCGCGTTATCTCCGTCAACAAAGCAATCTGTCAGGGTGAAACTTATTATGCAGGCGGGCAGAATCAATCCGCTTCTGGAGTTTATTATGACACGCTGATAGCCGCTAACGGATGCGACAGTATTATCATCACCCATCTTACCGTTTTGCCGGAATTGGCAATGACAATGAACGTTTCCATCTGCGACAATGAAACGTACTATGCCGGAGGCGCTTTCAGAAACAGGACAGGAACCTATGTTGACACGCTCGCAACGCAAGCCGGCTGTGACAGCATTATTATTACTAACCTGACGGTGTTAAAAACATTTTCGCAAACCAATTACGTGAGCATCTGTGATGGCGACAGCTATTTCGTTGGCGGCAACTGGCGGAGTCAGTCCGGTGTTTATTATGATTACCTCACCGCATCCAACGGATGTGACAGCACCGTTATCACCAACCTGCTGGTGCTTCCGAAGAAATCTTCTGCGCGCTCTGTTGCCATTTGCAGCAACGACAGCATCTTCTTACAGGGGGCATACAGAAAATCTCCCGGTAGTTACCGCGACACATTCACCGCATCCAACGGCTGCGACAGTATTGTTACGACTCAATTGACATTGAAACCTTCGTATTTGGCATATCAATACATCACCGTGTGCGCTGGTGAAAGTTTTTTTGCCGGTGGTGAAAATCAAACTATCAGCGGCACGTATTATGACTCCCTGCTGGCGCGCAACGGGTGCGACAGCGTTGTGGCTACTGTCCTCACGGTTCTTAATCCGATTTCGCCAACCAATCTTTCCTATTCGGTTTGCGAGGGCAGTGGAATGTTTTTAGCGGGTGCATACAGAACTTCGTCAGGCATTTATTCCGATACACTGATTGCCGCCAACGGCTGCGACAGCATCGTGAACAGCACATTAATTGTCAACCCGCTGCCACGGGCACATGCGGGCAGCGACCGCTCGATTTGCTCGGGAGAAAGCACCACGCTTGTTGCTTCCGGTGGTGACGGGTATCTATGGAACACGGGCGGCAACACTGCTTCCATCACGGTGTCGCCTATTCAAACAACTGCATATACTGTCTTTGTATCCGCTGTTTCGGGATGTTTTGCTTCCGATACGGTTACCGTTTTTGTCAATCAGCTTCCGTCCGTTGCATTCAGCGGATTAGACAGCTCTTATTGCACGAGCAGCCAAATTGTTATGCTCACCGGAATTCCTGCAGGCGGAACATTCAGCGGAGCGGGTATCACGGGAAGTATTTTCAATCCTGTTTCTCTTTCGCCCGGATTGCACCTTGTAACCTACACATTCACTGATCAACATGGATGCGTGGGTGTTGCAAGCCGGCAGGTGTCCATCCACCAGCAGCAGCAAGCAGGTTTTACAGGATTAGACAGCGCTTACTGCATTGAAACGGTGGCGCACTTACTTGCCGGAAATCCCCCAGACGGAGTTTTCAGCGGCCCCGGTATCAGCAACAATACCTTCGTGCCTTACTATGCCGGTGCAGGGAATCACCAAATAATTTACCGTCACGTTTCGGCAGAGGGATGCGTCAGCGCTGATACGCAGCAGGTGACTGTATTTCCCCTGCCGCAGATTGATTTCATTATTTCCGACAGTGTTGTCTGTATCAGCGACACGCCCGTGTTGCTGCAAGCAAATCCGGATGGCGGAATTTTTTCCGGTATAGGCGTGATTGATTCATTCTTTCATCCCGCCATCGCAGGGACAGGAAATTCTTTCTTCATTACCTATTCGTTTACCGACAGTAACGGATGTTCCGCTAAAGTTGACAGACGCATCGCTGTGAAAAATAATCCCGTTGTTTCCATCATGGGTTTGTTGCCCGGATATTGCCTGAGCACAGGAAATGTGGCGCTGAATGGCGCTCCACCGGGCGGACTATTTTCAGGCAAAGGTGTTTCTGAAGGAATGTTCAGCACACAGGCTGCGGGAGGAGGTATGCATGTCATTTCATACACATACACGGATTCCTTTCAATGCTCATCCACGTACACAACGACTGTGCAGGTGTTTGAAAATCCAGAGGTGATTTTGTCCGGACTGGATGCCGAGTATTGTGTTGATGCTGCTCCGGTGCCATTGTTGGGAACACCATTGGGAGGACAGTTCTCAGGACGTGGCGTGGTGGTGAATGTGTTTGACGCTGGTATTGCTGGCGCAGGCGGACCTTACCCCATTTGTTACCGCTATGAAGATGTGATGGGGTGCCATTCCAGCGACACAAGCTGGGTGAAGGTAAATCCATTGCCGGAGCTGAGTTTCGAAAATCAAAATTTTTCCATCTGTCTGAACAGCAGCCCGGTCGTGCTTCCGATTCTTCCGGAAGGCGGCACTTTCAGCGGTCCGGGGATTACGGATAATTTATTTAATCCCTCTCTTTCCGGAGTGGGTGCCCACAATGTGATTTACACGTTTACCGACACAAACACTTGCACCAGCAGCATGATTGTAACGGTGGAAGTGGAGCTGTGCAGCGGCATTTCCGGAAATGATGGTCTTGAAATGCTCAAAACATTCCCGTCTCCTTTCAGTGATAAGGTTTATTTGCAACTGGCTTTGCCCAGCCACTCTCATTTGCAGTTGAAGCTGATGGATGTGCTGGGGCAAATCGTTCTGACCGAAAGCATGCTTCTTCAATCAGGATTGAACACCATTGCATTGAAGCATCTGGGCTGGCTCCCGTCAGGAGTTTATTACATTGAAATCCGAAGTGCGGATGAAACTGCGGTGAGAAAGATTATGAAGGCGAGATAAATCGAGTGTTCATTTCAGAGTCGAAACAAACAGTTGGTAATGATTCGGTGGAGTTTCCCGAGTTTTTAACGACCCTCAATATCCGAACGATTTATCCACAGCGTCATTCCAATCATCAAGCTGAGCCGTTCAAACTTTTATCTTTACGCGTTTTTAAACTAATCCATGAAAGTTTTCAAGTTCGGAGGGACATCCGTTGGCGCTCCTCCCGCCATCCAAACTGTCATCCGTATTGTAAAAAAAGCCGTAGAAGACGACCGCATCATCGTGGTGGTGTCTGCGTTTGGCGGTGTTACCGACCAGTTGATTGAAGCGGGAAAGCGTGCTGAAAGGGGAAATGAACAATACAGGGAAATCGTCAACGCACTCGAGAAACGTCACTTTGATGCCGTAAAAACGCTGATTGACGTGAAGCGTCAAAGCTCGGTGATTGCGCGGGTCAAGATGCTGTTCAACGAGCTGAACGATATTCTGCACGGAGTTTTTCTTGTGAAAGAGCTGTCACCGAAAACGCTGGATTACGTGATGAGCTTCGGGGAAAGAATCTCTTCTTACATCATTACCGAGAGTTTTAAGAATCAAAAGGCTGACGCCACGCTGGCAGATGCTGCCACACTGATAAAAACAGACAAAAACTTCGGCAACGCACACGTGTTTTTGGATGAAACCTATGACAATATCCGCAGGCATTATCATGCAACACAAGGCTTGATTATTTATCCGGGCTTTATCGGGAGCACGCATGATAATGAAATCACCACGCTCGGTCGTGGCGGTTCCGACTATACGGCATCGCTCGTGGCGGCAGCGCTGGGAGCGGCAGAGTTGCAAATTTGGACGGACGTGGATGGGGTGATGACCATTGACCCGCGCAAGGTGAGCAAGGCATTTCCGATTAAGCGGCTGTCATATGCCGAAGCGATGGAGATGTCGCACTTTGGTGCGAAGGTGATTTACCCCCCCACCATTCAGCCCGTCTTCAGCAAGAACATTCCGCTGTGGATTAAGAACACATTCAACCCCGAAGCCGAAGGCTCGCTGATTAGCAAAAAAACTTCCGACACCGGAACGCCCATCAAGGGAATTTCTTCCATTGATAAAATTTCACTGTGCACGTTACACGGCAGCGGGATGATTGGCGTGGCAGGTATTTCCATGCGGCTGTTCACCGCTCTCGCTCATAATAATGTGAACGTGATTCTTATTTCACAAGCATCGTCAGAGCATTCCATCAGCTTTGCAGTAGCACCGCAGGATGCGCTGAAGGCAAAGGCGGCTGTCGAAAAGGAATTTCATTTTGAAATCCGGCAGAAGCAGATTGAAAAGGTGGAAGTGGAAGACGACCTCTCCATCGTGGCGATTGTAGGGGAGAACATGAAAAAAACACGCGGCATCGCGGGAAAGCTGTTCAGTACGCTTGGAAGAAACGGTATCAACGTGGTTGCCATCGCGCAAGGCTCGTCAGAACTGAACATCTCATTTGTGATTGAGAACCGCGAATTGCGTAAAGCGCTGAACGCGATTCACGATTCGTTCTTCCTTTCCGAAACGCGTGACATCAATGTGTTCCTGATGGGAGCGGGAAATGTGGGCAACATGCTGCTCACACAGATACAACAGCACATGAAGCACCTTGCCGGTGAGCACGGCATTAATCTGAAAATTGCCGGCTTGGCAAATACGCGCAAAATGCTTTTTAAGGAAGAAGGCATATCAATCAGCGGCTATAAAAACGAATTAGAAAAACAGGGCGGTAAATCGAACATTTACAAATTCATTGACAAAATGATTGCCCTCAATCTGCCCAGCAGCGTGTTCGTTGACTGCACCGCCAGTGCCGACATTGCCGCCTGCTACAAAAAAGTGCTGAACGCAAGTATCTCCATTGTAACTCCCAACAAAGTCGCCTGCTCGGGAAAATATTCGGAGTACAAGGAGCTAAAAGAAATTGCGCTAAGAAAGGGAGTGCGGTTTTTGTTTGAAACGAATGTGGGCGCTGGATTGCCGGTGATTAGTACGCTGAATGATTTGATTAAAAGCGGTGACAGGATTCACAAAGTGGAAGCCATTCTCTCCGGCACGCTCAACTATATTTTCAATACTTACAGCAAAGAGGTGCCTTTCAGCATTGCGGTGAAGCAGGCGATGCAGAAAGGCTTGTCTGAGCCTGACCCGCGCATTGACCTTAACGGAACTGACGTGTCACGCAAGATTGTGATTCTTGCAAGAGAGAGCGGTGCTAAGATTGAACCCGAGGAGGTAAGAAATGAAAATTTCCTTCCTGAAAAATGTCAGAAAGCAAAAACAATTGATGCATTTCTGCGTGAGCTGGAAAACTATGATGATGAATTCGAAAAACAGCGGGCTGAGCTGGATAAGCAGAACAAAAAGCTCAGATATGTGGCGACCTACGAGAAGGGAAAAGCTTTCACACGCCTGATGGAGTTCGATATGAGCCACCCCTTTTACTGGATTCAGGGGAAAGACAACATCGTGCTTTACCATACTGAACGGTATGCAGAGCAGCCGCTGGTTGTACGCGGTGCGGGTGCGGGTGCAGAAGTGACGGCTGCCGGAGTTTTTGCAGATATAATCAG
>DATLYB010000284.1:0-3712 GCA_035575215.1 Chitinophagales bacterium | reverse complement strand
AATACAAGCTTCCTGGGTGCACAGATTGCCGTCAGCGCAGTCAATGCTGTCCGTACAGAGGCAGAAAACATTTTGATGAAAGCAATTTCCATCAACGCAAAAGTCATCAGTGCAGAGGTTGCCATCTTCAGGACATGCCGGCTGATACAGGCAGTTGCCATTATCGCAGAAGTCAACGATAGTGCAGCGGTCATTGTCATTACAGTCAATGGGTACGTTATAACATACGCCTCCCTCGCAAAAGTCGGTGGTGCAGGGGTCGCCATCATCAGGGTCGCACACGGGGGCAAATACACATCCGCCCAGCAGGCAAAAGTCGTTTGTGCATAAGCTATTATCGTCACAGCGGATAGTGTCATGGTAGCACCGGCTGTTCAGGCAATAATCAATGGTACAGGGGTCGCCATCGTCAAGATTGCAAAGAGGCGTGTGAACGCATCCCCCAAAACCGTCACAGGAATCAGCAGTGCAGGAGCTGCCGTCATCACAATTCAGGGGGTCATGCAGGCATTGCCCGTTAAAGCAATAATCAAGAGTGCAGGGGTCGCCATCGTCAAGAGAGCAGGTCGGTTCAAAAATACAGCTGCCATTTTCGCAGCGGTCATTGGTGCATGAATTGAAGTCATCACAGAATAGAGCGTCATGATAGCATTGCCCGTTCAGGCAATAATCAGCGGTGCATAAGTTGCCGTCATCAATGACACAAATCTCAGTGAAAACGCAAGTGCCGTTATCACACGAGTCGTCAGTGCAGGAATTGCCGTCATCGCAGACAATGTCCTGATGAAGGCACCGGGCGTTCACGCAATAATCATGGGTGCAGGGGTTGCCGTCATCCAGCGTGCAGGTGGGCTGATTCACGCAATTCCCTGCATCACAGAAATCATTCGTGCAGTCATTAAAATCATTGCAATTCACCGGAGGGTTGGTGCATTGCCCCAAAACGCAGTTGTCAGTGGTGCATAAATCGCCATCATCGCATTTAGGCGTATAGAAGCATCCGGATACGGGATTGCAATCGTCAATGGTGCACAAATCATTATCGCTGCAATTCACGGAAGGGTGAGTACAGACGCCATTTACGCAAACGTCATGGGTGCAGGCGTCAAAGTCATCGCAATTCAGCGGGGTAAAAACACAATTTCCCGTTCCGGCATCGCAGGCATTAATAGTGCAGGGGTCATTGTCATGGCATGACACAGGAGTATGGATGCAGGTGCCGCTCACGCAAGAATCAGTGGTGCACAGGTCGCCATCGCTGCAATCGGGAGGAACGCAGGAAACTTCTACCATTCCGTTTTGCAGCGTGGTGGTGTTTGTAATATCAATAGGGTCGCTGATTTGCGGGTCAGGATTATTTTCTTTTACAAATTCGAGCGGAGTGGGTGTGCCGAAAAAAATTACCGGAGTCGTTTCACCGGGATTTCCTATTATATCAAACCGGATTGCAAACAGCACGGTGCCATCAGATAATGTCTGTCCGTTCAATGTAGGCGAAGGGTCATACCATGAGAAAGTAACTCTTCCGGCTGCAGCATTCGTAGTGCCGAAGGTGATGCCTGACAAATTCGTATTGGTGGTTTGATTGAAAGCGACTACGGATGTGTCAAACTGAATAGTTCCCTGAATGGAAACGATGCTGCTAAATTCATAGGCGCGAACGGACACCAGCACCTGCGTGGAGGGAGGACCGGAAACCGTATCCATAGATAAACGCAACTCGCCATATGCACTCTGCATAAAAACCAGCATCGCACTCAGCGAAAAGACAAATTTTTTGCAATGGGTGATAATCCTTTTCATAACCGGTGGTTTACTTATTATTTTGACAAAACCCGCATGCCCTGTAAAGCGGGAACACTATGCCATTCTAATGTATTAAGTTCTCACGGAATAGTCATTACGCCTTCACGCAATTCACGCAAATTTTTTTAAACCTTTATGATGCCTGACTAAAAATAATGAATGATTTTACCAAAACCATGCATTTGGGTGAAAAAATATAAGCGAGGCACGGAATCAGGTAAACTCGTGCTGCTTTGTGATGTGCGATTTGCGCAATGAGGGTCTCAATTTCCTTATACCACCTCCATCACCGTTCTGAATGCGACAAACCTGTTCTTATATCTTTCCGAATGTTCCTTCTGCAAGGCAGGCGCAAATTGGCGGTGATAACTCTAGTAATCGCTCATGCTGCGGCAGAGATATTGCACTGCGTAGGTAACACCATCACTTTCGTCCTGTTCCAGCAGCCTGCACATCCGGTATTCGATAAACATCCCGGTATTCATCACCGCGGGGATATGCACCTGTTTCATCCATTGCAACCACTCTTGCTGAATGTCGGTGTCAATTTTTATGGTGATGTTGTAGATAATCATTCGACAAAGGTAGCAGTCGCAGAGTCACCCGCGTTACCGGAGGGAATGACTTAATATAAAAAAAGATTACACCACCAACCGCCATCCACAAGCCGTCCACTGAATTATCCGCTTTCCCTCACTTATCCACACCTCTCAAAATCAAGATTTGCCTGTGAACACAACGATTTACCTAATTTTATCGCATTCCAAAAAAAACGAGCAGAATGATGCTGGAACAACACGTGGAAGCCTTGATTTTCGCAAGCGAGAAGCCGGTCACGAAAAAAGAAATCAAAGATGCACTCAGGGCAGCTTTCGGATGGGAGGTGAATGATGAGACGTTCGAACAGGCATTGCAAGCGCTCCGGGACAAATTCGGGGCGGATACTTTCTCCTTTCAAATCGTGAATACCGGAGGCGGCTACGAGTTTGTGACCAAAAAAGAGCATGCACCGCTTATCAATGCTTTCCTGAACCAAAAAGCCAAAAAACGGCTCACACGCGCTGCGCTCGAAACGCTCTCCATTATCGCCTACAAACAGCCCATCACGCGCACTGAAATCGAACAGATTCGCGGGGTGAACTGCGACTACACCATTCAAAAACTGTTAGAGAAAGAACTGATAGTGATTGCCGGGCGGGCTGACGGTCCGGGTCATCCGCTCACCTATGCCACAAGCGAACAGTTCATGGATTATTTCGGAATCAACTCCCCTGCCGATTTGCCGAAGCTGCGCGAGATTGAAGCCGCCCATGAAAATGAAATCGGGGAAGCGCCCGCAATCGAAACTGAGCCGGAGCCAAAAGCCGGTCCTGAAATTGAAATAGTAAATCCCTTTGACCCGCGGCTGCAGGAATCCAACGGCATATCCGCACAGCATGAACCTTCAGAGGCAGTGAATTCGTGAAGAATTCAGGGCGCTCTTGATATCTCTTGCGGAACAACCGGTCCGCGAACCGCGTGGAGCGAACTTTATCTGCTAACCCACGGGCATCCTTTCACTGTAAATCTCCAAAGTCTCTGGGCATGGTCTCCGGCATAATCCACTCCGATTCTTTTGCTTGACACAATTTCTTTCGGGCTGAAAATTATACCCCTGTCTTCCACCCAAACCGTATTTCCCAGCAGGTCACTGCCTGTTAAGCGGGTGGTGATACCCATAGCCTGGCTCATGCTGCCGGGGCCGGCAGTAAGCGTGTAATCCGCTGATTTTTTTTTCCGCCTCTTCAGCATCACTCCGATTCCCTCCACGGGCTCGATTGCCCGAATCAGCACCGCATGAGGAATGTCTTTTTCATTCGTGACAATGTTGAAAAGATGGTGAATGCCATAGCACAAATAGACATAA
>DATLYB010000283.1:0-8321 GCA_035575215.1 Chitinophagales bacterium | reverse complement strand
ACTGACAGCAGTAAGAAAGAAAATAGCAAGCAGTCCTCCCGCCAGCAATCCCTGATTGCCCTTGCGGTAATTGTTCTTGTTTTTCATGGTTTTTGGTTTTTTAGGTTATGTAAATCATTAAAAATTTCTTCTTTCAAACAATACAGCATCCACTGTATTTTTCATTTGCCCTGCTTTTCATCCAAAATCCCGTTCATCATTGCATACCGCGTCAGTTCTGCCGTGTTGTGGCAGCGCGTTTTATTGCGTATGTGCGTCCGGTGCGTATCCACCGTGCGCTCGGAGATGAACAGCTTTCCAGCGATTTGCCTGCCTGTGCATCCCGAAGCAATCAGCCGCAGGATTTCTGTCTCGCGCACCGTGAGCGGCTTGCGCTCGCTTTTAACTGTTTCTTTCGTTTTCATTTGCTGAATGCTGAATGTTTCAAAGCATTGAATCATACATTGCAAATGTCTCCCATGCAGTGGTGTAAGCCAATACTCACGTGAAATGATTTTTGTAATCATTGATGAGTAGAGCTTATTTCTCTAATCACGCAACGGAATAGATTTAAAAAACAAAACCCCGCAACTCTGTTGCGGGGTTTTAGCGGAACAAGCCGTCCACAAGGCTCAATAACTCCAGGAAATTTCTCCTTTTTTCAAAATTGTTTCTAACCTATCTCTTTCAGTTTCCAATTCCAAAAGTTTATTTTTCATTTGCTTGACTTTATGAATGGAAGACCATATCAAACAGATGACCAGTAAAATCGCAATTGCAACTCCCCATCCGATTATACCTCTGCTAACAACTCCCACAATAGCCAATATGTACAATACTATCATTACACAACCGGGAAGTCCTGCAAGCTCACATGCGTCTCTTGTGGCAAATTCGCCATCAGTATGAATACGCCCTTTTATAGCTGATATTTCTTGATTCAATCTGGATAAGGAATGCTCAGGTTAGTTCTTTCATCCGTAAACTGCCCTGTTTTGGTTCCGCAATGAGGGCAAAACGCAGCATCAATTTTATTGCCGCAATTTTTGCAAAAGAGATTTTTCATTTTTTAGTCCTCCTATTATTTAATTCTTTCTTAAAAAGTTGTTTGACACTTCTTAGACCATTTAAACTATCATAACAACACCCCCGGTTCCTAAACAGCCGGAGGTGTTGCATGATATTGCCCGTCATCTGTTGAATAATCCATTTCCAATAGCTTCCAGATAGTCACCTATGTTCCTTGAAATTTGTTCAGTCCTTTCTACTCTTTCCTGATGTTGCCTGGCGCTGTTGTAGCGGTTTTCACAAGTGTATGAACAGAAGCCCTTAGTTTCGGACTGGTCACGCGGGTTAGTTCTTCGTTCAGCGTACTTCGTTTCAGTGTGATGAATATTTCCGCAGACCTCACATCTTTGCTGAATCTCATAGGCAACTGGCTCCGAGCCGCATCGCTGGCAAAGACGTTCCATTCTTCTCACACTATATTTATCACTCTCCCAGATTGGAACTTGGAGAACGGAGATGGTATTTTCAATCTCCTTATTGCAAATTGAACACGTAACGAGGTGTCCGGTCTGCACATCGGTGCATCCCATAATTAAGAATGCACTCAAAATGGCACATGCTGAAATGATTCTTTTTGTTTTCATGGCTTTTGGTTTTGAGGTTAATAAATAATGAACAACACAAAAGTATTGCCGCGAGCGGGCTATATCAATACTCACGTGCAGTGATTTTTCTACTCATGCGTGAGTATCGGGCTTTAACCATAAGATTGAAGTTCCACTGCATTTTGTTTTTAATAACTTTGGGAATAGAAGCCATCGCAATGAAGAATTTAAATTCCAAAGAGGAAATTGTCGGGTTTCTTCAAAGTAACAGGACAACCCTCGAAAAAACATTTGACGTAAAATCAATCGCCTTATTCGGCTCATGGGCAAGAGGAGAACAGAAAAGCGGAAGTGACATTGACCTGCTGGTGCAATTCAATAACCCGACTTTCTCAAGCTGGGCAGGTCTGAAAATCTTTTTGGAACAGAACCTGAGTTCTAAGGTGGATTTGGTGACGCAAGGCAAGCACTTATCGGAACGCTTCCTCAAGCATATAAACCGCGCGATTGTGCATGTATAAGGAACTGCTTCGGGATATTCTTCTTTCCGTTTTGGATTCCATCCGCGTTATTGAAAAGCGTTTCGCTCCCATTCAAAAGGAAGATGATTTTATTTTCATCCGAGCAGGGACAGATGACGCCCCTGTTGCCTTCTTGTATCCCATCCAAAACTTCGGGGACTTCATGTCTGTTTATAATCGCTAAGTTGCTGTCGAGTTCTTCTATTTGCCCATTTCTAAAAACCAAGTACAACCTGTTCCGTTTTTCGGGACTTAGAGAAAGCAGTTTGGCATTTTCAAATTTTGAAGTATAACGACCCAACAAACTATCCCGAATCAGCTTGCCCTCTGTAGAATATAATCGCAGAAAACACTGGTGTTCTTCCGCTCCCTGGTAAACGTATAAAGCTGCTATACGATTTTCGTTTGGAGTATGAAAGGGAACAACTGACAGAAAGGATGAATATTCTCCAATCCTTACCGGCTCAAACAAAAATCAGCCTTGCCGGTAAATGCCATCAGCCAGCAGAAACTATCATGGTATGCGATATGGTCATCCTCATAATTATTGACAGCCTGTGACGAAACCAAAACTTCCGGCTTGCTATCACGATTGAGGTCATAGGCTAAAGGTGCAACTATAAGAGCACCGCTTTCCGGTGAAACATAAACAGTGTCTTTTTTTGGTCAAAAACAAACAGGTTGCGAGGGACACGACTATATCCCGTGTTAATTACAAAAAATAATTCTTTGAATCCGTCATTATCGCTGTCCCACAAACCAACGGGTAAAACACTTAAATCGGTCTTATTTTTCTTGTCAACAGCAAATCGCGTGACGAAACGGGTTTGCTGACGTTCGCCTTTATTGAAAGGCTCAAACCAGTTAATAAACAGGGAGTCGCTTCCCCTGGTAAACAGATATACTTCTTTAGAATTCCTATTGTCAAAATCGCCAAATACAAGAAAGGGGGAAGCAATAGAATCTTTAAATGGCCAATGGTCAAGCACTTGCCCTTCACTTTTTCGCACTAACGGTCTGGTCGGATTAACGTTACCTCCTGTGTAAACGACAATTTGCTCGCTGTGTCCATCGGAATCCAAATCATCATACCAGATGAATTCGGTTGGTGAGGCTGTTTCTTCCTTCAATTCGGCTTTATACCGGTCAAATACTTTGTACTTATCACTCTTACGGAAGCCAAAATCACACTTACGGAAACGCAAACCCATCTTACGGAAGAACAAACGACTGCTACGGAAACGCAAATCGCTCTTACGGAAAATCAAATCACTGCTACGGAAAAACAAACGCCTCTTACGGAAACCAAAATCACCGCTACGGAAAAACATACCATTCTTACATCCCAAAAAATTCATCTTACGGAAAAACAAATCACTGTTACATCACCGTAAATCACCGCTCCGGCTTGCTGGTCAGTTCCTCCCCTTTACGGGAGACACAGAGGGGTATCCCCAATCAACCAATCACCCGATTAACCGATTAACCGATTAACGAAGCGGATTGTGGCGCGTATTCACCTCATTTGTTCATCAGTATCTTCCGTAGCGCACGACCTACATGCCGCAGTAATCATCTATCAGCCAACAAGCTCTCTACTTCAACGAGGTACTGGAAAACCGCAACAAGATGATTCTTCGGTTAATCCCGAAAAACCAAATACAAACCCACGCGACAAAATCACGCACATTTTGCAAGCTCCCGCAAAGCCAGAACTCAATAGCACCACTTGCAAAAAGAGCGTGCTTTTCTGCCAGCCCAGATAAAAACTTCAATTTTTTTTTCTGCCCCGCTCAAAAATAAAAATACCCAACCCGCAAGCTCCGCGCACCACCGGCTGACACCCTTCACCCCGCAGGACAAATTCGTAACTACTTCGACACTGACACCATAACATGAAGATAGAAAGGCAGCAGGTAACAAGGATGCAAAAAAAAGCGGGGTGGATGTACAGAATTTAAGGTTCATATCTCTATCTTAGTGTATCGGTTGGATAGGTTTGGAGCATTGAAGCCCCGCCTGTTTTTTGCATCCGGAACCAATCTAAATATGAATTATGAATAGCGCATTTATCTGCTAAATCAGCGGGAAATTACTCTCCCGGATGACGCAGAATCAGCGCAGATTCTGATTCTTGAATAGCTTCTAATTTCAATCTCCTTGAGCAGGCAATGCAGGCGGGGCAGAATATTATAAATTCGTTGTTCCATGAGCCGGTGGTTTCCCGATTTCAGGCGCAACTGGAGCGATGCGCTGCGCGACAGCAGCTTCCGGGCGCAGTCGTTTCTCACTGTGGTGCTTATTCTCACCATGGTACTTTTTATTTCCCGCTATTTTGAATTCATCCAGTCCCGCCCGGGAGTATATATTCACGACCCGCTGCTGCAACGCATTCCCGCGCAAGACCTGTCGGTTTATACCTTCATTGTGCTTTACTCTTCCATTGGCATTTTTTTATTCAGTGTGCTGGGCAACCCGCGATTGGTCATCTGTACCCTGCAGGCTTATTTTGTTCTGATGGTTTTCAGAATCATCACCATGTATTTTCTGCCGCTGGAGCCATCGCAGGAAATGATTCCCTTGAATGACCCGTTTGTCGAAAACTTCATTTACAAAAACAAGATGATTAGCAAAGACCTGTTTTTTTCCGGGCATGTGTCCACCATGTTTCTGCTTTTTCTTGTTTCGCCTAAATGGAGGCTCAAGCTTTACTTCTTAGCCGCCACGATTGCGGTGGCAGTGCTCATCCTGGTGCAGCACGTGCATTATACCATTGATGTGATTGTCGCCCCGATTTTCACGGTGGCGAGTTATTACATTGTGAGGCAGGCTTACAGTAAGGAAGACAGGTAACAACCTTGTCACGTCAATGATGTCAGAGTGTAGTTGTTAACGGTTTGCATATTTACGCCTGCTTGCAAGACCGGCAGGTCTTTTCGCGTGTTTCGTGCGACATAAACGGTTAAGGACTTCATTTGGCTTCCATTCTGTAATTATTTCTTCAAACCAGTTTTTGTTGTCTGAACAGTCACATTTTCGCTTTGCCCCCGGTCCGGAAGAAGGAGAAAGCGCGGTGGCTTTTTTTTACAACAGGGTCATATTTATCCAGCGTTTCAAGCCCCGGAAAGAATAGTCCAAACTTTTTCCACCGGAGCGTTAAATCAGAATTTCATTATGAAGTGTAGTCATGGATGTTATATCCAACGAGCTGCTTGCAAATCGCAAGTACCGGGGAGTAATGGTTTTTAAAAGATAATTTTCTATTTTAGTGGCAGATTGATTTTCTAACCTCAAAAACTTTTCGGTATGGCAACAAAAAAAGCAAAAGCGAATGCAAAGGTTAAGGCAAAAGCAGTTTCCAAGGCAGAACCGCGGGAAGCGCTCAGAAAATTATTTCTCGCAGGCATAGGTCTTGCGGATGAGACCAACACCCGGCTGCAACAGGCTTTCAACTCACTTGTAAAAAAAGGTCAGGTAAAAGAACCTCAGGTAAAAAAGGCGGTGGCAGACATTCGCAAAAAAGCAAATGCCACTCGCAAGGATTTGGAAAAAAAATTTTCCGCCTATATCAAGCAAAGCGAACTGCTCAAAGCCAGGGAGCTGCGCGAAGTGAGGGAAAAATTGGAAAAAGAGCTTCAGCAGGTGAAGAAAAATTGGGAGAAAAAATTTTCAGACTATGCAAAAAAAAGCGAGTTGCTGAAGTCGAAAGAAGTTCAGGAGCTTCGTAAGAAATTGGAAACCTGGCAGGCGAAGGCAAAAGAGTGGGAAGCAAAGGCGAAAGCAGCAGCAAAAAAAGCCATGGCTACACCCATCGCTGAAGAAAAAGCAGAAAAGAAATGGGAGACGCCTCAGCCCGCAGCCCAGCCGAAGGTTGAGAAAACAGAAACGCCACTGGCTTCATCTGAAGTAACCCCTTCGGCTGAAGGTGTTCCTATTTCAAAACCCGTTACTGAGGAACCAAGTCAACAGGAGTAATTTTTGCATGAAAGGGAAGGGAAATTTTACATTGTTTCTTTCCCGAAGGTTTTTCGGATAATCAAAATACAACTTTCCAAGATGTGGATTTGAGGTATTGCCTATCCAGAATGAAACAGCGTGCCTGTAAGAGTCTTTACATTCTGGAATATTCAAAGAAACTTCCTACTTCGCTCGTCAAAATTCAACCATCAGCCATTCTATCCACAGAGTAATTCATGAGCAGTGCTTTGATACATTTCTTGCTTGGCTTGGCGGTGAGTTTTGCAGGGTCGCTGCCTCCGGGAGTCATCAGCCTCACGGTGATGGACACTGCCGTGCGGAAATCTTTGCGCCAAAGCGCTTATGTGGCAGGTGCGGCATCGGCTGTTGAATTTTTCCAGTCATACATAGCCATTTTATTCAGCAAGCTGTTCATGCGGAATGAAATGGTAAGCACCTTCATTCACTACGGGGCAGCCCCGGTATTTCTGCTGGTGGGGATGCTTTTCCTGTTGAAGGATAAGTTATTGCCAAAAAAAATTTCCACCGGGCAATATGCTTCAAAAAATATCGCCAAGGGAATGATGGTGGGCTTGCTTAATGTGTTCGTCATACCTTTTTGGGTTTTTTGGTCGTCTTATTTCGCCAGTAACAACTGGATTGATTTCAAATACAGTTCTATTGCAATTTTTTCAGCAGGCATCACTGCCGGCACCATGCTTGCCCTGATGCTTTATGCCCGCATCGGTTTATCTATGGCAAACAAAACTGCCGTGCTCGCTTTCTGGGGAAACAAAACACTGGGGCTTATTTTTATCGCATTCGGGATTTATCAGGCAGTGCAGCTGTTTAAAGGCTAATGCTCCAACTCTATGAAAATACAATGCTGCATGAAGTGGTGATAAGAGGGCAGTTATACCGTAGCCGCCACCTTCTCCGCCACCCTGTCTGCGAGCGCCATGATAGTGAGATACGGGTTTACATGCGAGCTTTTGGGGAACAGGCTGGCATCGGCAACATACAGCCAGTCATGACCGTGCACCTGTCCCCATGAGTTCGTCACCGATGTTTCAGTGTTGGTACCCATGCGGCATCCGCCCTGCGGATGAGCGGAGGCAACCGGTGTTTTGTTCGGGAGAAAATATTTTGGCGAAATAAATTCCTCAAGATGAGTAGCGCCAACCACCTCTGATTTTTTGAACAGAGGTTTTTTTGCCGATGGTATCACTGCCTCTTCACAGCCTGCGGCAACAAATATCTTCGCGCATTGCGCCTGAGCATGACACAGGGATGCAATGACTTGCTTTGTCAGCGTATAGCTCAACTGCGGCTCGCCATTTTTGTCAAGCATGATTTTATTTTCAGGCAGGGCGTCATCGTGCGCTAAAATCAAAATGTCCATCAGGTTGTTGTAATGTTTCATCACATACTTCAATTCAGCGCCCCACAGCCCGGTATGTTTGGTTTGTATAAATGGATAGTAGAAAGCTGTTTCCAGGTAATAATGATGTGTCTTTGAAAATGCCTGGGTGAAATAGATTTTCGGGAAACCTTTGTAATTCTTGATTTTCGTGGGATAAATTCCGCACACTACCATTGCCGGATGCAGCGTGACATACTTGCCGATGGCAGGCAGTTGGGCTTGAAATCCTGAACGCAGCAGGATGGCAGGCGTTCCGGCTGTGCCGCCAGCGAGGATGATTTTCTTTGCTTTCAGTTCATAACTGCCTGCCGCAAGCGCTCCCGGTCGGGTTCCGTCAGGCGCTGGCAGCACGGTGGCAAAAACTTTTCCCGTTTTTATGCGCTCAGCCGTGCAGTTGGGAATCAGTTCTATTCCTGCCTTCAGTGCCCGCGGCACCTGCACCTCCATAGTGCCCTGCTTGTGACCCCGCGCGCAGGCAAGGTTGCAAAAGCCCATCTGCTCGCAATCTTTGATGTTGATGAGCAGCTTCTCAACCGGAATCCCTAACTTCTCGCACCCTACGCGGAACAGGCGGTTATTGTCATTCTCGAAAGTTTCCTCATCCGGCTCAATGGCATGAACTTCATTCACCAGCCGGTCGAATCTCGGCTTCAAATCCTGTGGTGTAATGCCCTCCACGTTCCACTCTTTGCACACATCATCGGGCAATCGAAACGTCACCCCGGTGTACATAAGCGTGCTGCCGCCTACCGCCTTCCCCGTGCTCACCGTTACCGAGCCGTCCATAACGGGCCATGCTCCGCGGTCTTTAAACAATTCGAGCATTTC
>DATLYB010000282.1:0-9315 GCA_035575215.1 Chitinophagales bacterium | reverse complement strand
GAAAACAGGAATCGAAGCGGCAACCAAGGAATTCATCCTGTGCATTCCTGCCGATAGCCCACTGACACCTGAGGTGCTGAAAGCCTTTATTGGCGCAGCGGGCAAAGCGGATATAATTGTCAGCTACCGCCTCGAGCGAGTGGGTTATAGTACAAGGATGAAGCTTAATTCGAAAGTCTTTCACTTTCTGGTACGCACCCTTTTTGACATTAAACTTCGCGATTTCAACTGGATTCACATGTATCACCGCAGGATTTTTGGCGATAGCGGAGTTAAACTCAAGTCAAAAACTTTGTTCATGCTTGCCGAAGTGCTTATTTCCGCAAAGAGAAAGGGATTCTCTTTTCATGAAATACCCGTTCATCAAACGCAGCGGCTTACCGGCATTGCCACAGCATCCAAATTGGTCACCGTGATTAAAACGTTGAGAGATATAATTGCTTTTTACTTTTATAACCAAAAATGAGCCGCTCCGATTGAGTAAAAAATTTCTGACCATCAGCATTCCGGCATATAACGATAGCAAGTCGCTGGTGAAACTTGTCAATGAATCTCAGGAATTTTGCAGGCACCTTGGGCTTGACTTTGAAATGCTGATAATCAATGACGGCAGCCAGGACGACACGCTCGTAGTGGCACACGAACTTGCGCGCAAATACAACAACATCACTGTTCGTCATCATGAAAAAAATGCAGGCTTTGGCGTGACGCTGAAAGAAGCTTTCACCCTCCCAAAAAGCGAATGGGTGCTTTTTCTTCCAGGAGATAACCAGTTCCCGGTTTCCAACCTCGAAGTGTTTTTAAAGCTGAAGGACAATTATGACTATATCCTCGGCTATCGGAAATACCGCAGGGACACAGCAGGCAGGAAAATTTATTCCTTTATCTACAACCGGCTTATTTCGCTGGTTACGAAAATTCCCGTTAGAGATGTGAACAGCATCGTCTTCTACCGCTCAAAAATTCTGGATTCGGTTTCGCTGAAGAGCACGAGCGCTTTCGTTCATGCCGAATTTTTCATCAAGACGGTCAGGCAGGGATTCAGGGTATGCGAAACGGAAGTAGTTCATCAGGAGCGTGAATTCGGATTAGGAGCCGGTGGGAGCCTATGCGTGATTGCCGCAACCATAAAGGAACTATTTCTTTATATTGCGGGAAAGATTTGAAGTGAGGTACTCCATCGAGAAATGTCCTTTCTTCCATGATGAGCGGGGCGACATCATTCAGTTCGTCACCCGCCAGATGCTCAAAAAAAACAGGCTTGAATTCGGGCAGATTTACATTGTCACCTTTGACGGGAAGAACGTGGTGCGCGGCAATCATTTTCATAACCACTCAATGGAAATATTCTTTGTGATGTCGGGTGTGGTGGAAATCGTTCTGGAGGATGTGAGAACCAAAGAAAGATTTCAGCAGGTATTTGATGCTTCCAAAAGTGAATTCTTCAGAATTACGTTGTCGGAGAAAATCGCCCATGCTATCAGAAGCATCTCGGACTATGCGATGGTTATCGGTTTCAGCTCAAAGGAGTATAATCCGCAGGAGGATGACAAAATTTCGTACAAGCTCATTTGATTTATCCGGCTTTCGCTGGTTTATCCTTCTTTTCTTTTCAACTGTCGGTTTCATTCTGACTTATCATTCCGAAAAAAGTCCGTTGTTTGGCGGATATGGAAGCGATGGATTGGCTTACGGACATTTCAGCCTGGGTTTTGAGAAAGAATTCCGGGAACACCGGGTGCCGATCAGGATGCTGGAAAGGGTGTTGCCGGTTTATGCAGTTCATCTGATGCTGAAAATACAGGGTGTGGAGCCGGTTCCTGAAAAAATGATTATTCCCGAAGAGCAAGTTGGTTTTCACCATAAGGTGCTGGAAGCTTATATGCTGTATAACCTGCTGGTGTTTATCGCCAGCGTGTTCTTTTGGATGCTGATTACTGAAAAGCTGAATCTTGGCATCAGCAGCACACTGGTGTCTTCCTTCCTGCTCTTTGTGAACTTTGCCAATATCAAACAATATTTCTATGAGCCGGTGATGATTGATCCGACTGTTTTTTTTGCCGGTATCCTCCTTGCGTTCAGCCTTGCATTTCGCAGCTATACGGCACTCTATTTCGTGGCGGTCATCACGCTATTTATCAATGCAGCAGCCGTTTACTATTGTCTCGTGGTAGCTGCTTTCCCATTAAGTTCCCCGCCTTTGAAGCAGGCAGCTATTCATGGAAAATTCCAATCTCGCCTTTTTGCATTGGCAGTAACGCTTTTCATCAGCGGGTTGGCGATTTATTATTTTTTCTCTCCGCTTTGTCCAGAAGGCTCCGAACCTACCGAGATTCCTACTGCTAAAAACTGGTTTCCTCTAAGCCTGGTGGCGGTGGCGGTTTATGTTTTTGCAGGATTTCTGAGCTTAACCGACTCCTTATTGCAAGTAAACCCCGTGGCTGCTTTACGCACCTTCAGATGGAAACCATGGCTGATTTTATTATTGGTTATGCTACTCGTTCAATATTTTTTCAATAAATATGGAGCACGGCTTTCGGAAGAAATTTGCGCTGACAAACCCTTCACCGTCTGGAATTATTTTATCTATAGCCTGCGATACAGTTATGCCCGACCTGCTGCGATGGCTTCAGCCCATTTCGCATATTTCGGTCTGGCTTTTATATCCCTCTCGATTTACTGGCGACAAATTATTCAGGAAGGGTCCAATTATGGTTTGGGAACACTGCTGATACTTTCAATGACATTACTTCATTCGCTGACTTCTGAAACGAGGCACTTGCTCTTTATGTTTCCTGTGTCCATGATGCTTTTATTCTCTGCATTCAGGGAGATAAAGTTCAACTCTTTGACGGTGGCGATTATCTTATTGCTTTGCATTGCCGCCTCAAAAGTATGGTTTCCCATTAACCCGCTTAATTCGGAAGATTATATTTTTCATCCTGAGCCGCTTCAGCAGATGCTTCATTCACCGCTGCAAAAATATTTTATGAACCTGGGACCGTGGATGAACAATCGTATGTACTTACTTCACCTGCTTTTAGGTGTAGCTGCTTTTGTGGTTTGCGGGGCAATTATCCGAACCAAACCGAAGCTGGTTTATGATTCAGTAAATGCTTAATTCACCTTACATAAAAATTCTGACAGGCGTCTTGCTTGTTGTTGCCTCCCTGAAAGTGCTCGCTATTATTCTCACGATTAACCGCGGGTTTGATTTTGGCGATGAAGGCGTTTACCTGCTCATACCTTCACATCCTTATAACACCTATCATCATTCTCTTTTCGGTGTTGTCACTTCTTTCCTACATCCCGGTAATGAGATAACCATTCTCGGTACCAGAATGATCAAGATAGTAACGGATATGATAGGCTTGCTGATCCTTGCATTTGGAGCATACCGATACAGCACGGGGCATTTACATCCTAATGCTTCCGGATTTCGCCTTCTGATAATTCTGTTGTTTGCATTTCTGTCATTTTATATTGTGACCTTATGCAGAACGGCTACTTATAATGAATACATCTTGCTGAGTGTTAATGGGGGATTTGGGATGGCGTTTCTTGGATATTCGACTGAAAGAAAATTGTTCAGAAGAATTTTTCTTCTGCTGGCTGGAGGTTTCATCGCGTTCGGGTTTATGAGCAAACCCCAGTCATCTATTTTGTCATTGGCAGTCATTCTTGTTCTCCCGTTCCTGCTGCACTCTGACCGTGAACTTCAAAGCAGGACAGAAGACATTTTCATTTCTCTGGCGGGATTTGCTTCCTTCATCGTTCCTTTTGCACTTTTCTTCGGGTTTGATGAATTTATTGATTTCCATGTCACTTCATGGAAAGAGGCGCAACTGATCGGCTATACTTTCAGCAATATGGTCAAGCTCTTTATCGCAAGCGACCTGGTGTTGTTTAAACATCTTTTCCTGACCGCTGTATCAACGATTCTTTTCCTTCTTTTTATCAGGCAGATACAA
The DNA here is from genome assembly GCA_035575215.1 of Chitinophagales bacterium. GTDB lineage: Bacteria > Bacteroidota > Bacteroidia > Chitinophagales > CAIOSU01 > DATLYB01. The sequence goes on along the minus strand of DATLYB010000282.1, from coordinate 5,344 downwards.
ATCATTGAATCCGTTGTCAGCTCAACGGTTTTTATCATCATTATAGCTGGTATTTTTTCATTTCTTTATTTGTACACACTGGATTTCCACCCTGACTTTTCCGGAATGAGATTCAAGGTCACCGCCTTAACTATCTCGTGTATAGCTGGATTTACAATTTTCTATCTGGCAAATAGCTGGAGCTGGAAAAGATTCTGGTTTACCATGTTGATGATTATACTGCCTATCCTCACGATCGCTGGTTCGTCATCTTCGCTGATTGAGTCCCTTCCTCAGCGCTATTTTTCGTGGTTTATCTTATGCGGAATTGCCCTTTCAGAAGGTTTATCTAACAGGAACTTCCAGCGCAGCTATTTCTTGCTGGCATGCATCCTGATAATCCTATCTTCCTATCAATTCAAAAAGGTATTGATTGACGAGCCTTATATGCTGGGCAGCTCTATGTGGGAACAAACGCACCCGATGAAACTTCAGAACGTCAAGGTGGATGCTGCTACCAAAGCATATATTGACACGACCATCTCCATCCTTAGATTGAACGGTTTTCAACCTGGCGACACCGTGTTAGCGCAGAATCTGAAAAATGGAATTTGTTACTTGCTTCATGCTGCTATGCCGGTATGCCCGATCTACACGTGCCAATCTCCGGAGTACAACTGCTATTGCTTGTCGCATTTTCTCAATGATGGGCGCCTGAAATTTGTGCTCAGCAGTGATAGTACCTATCCGTTTGACACCCGCTGTCCCGCTGATAAAGAGGCCTGGAAGCATTACGCTGCGCGGTTTAAGTTGTTAGGCTCTGCACGTAACCCACTTAGTGATGCCTATTATTGTCATGCTGAGAAAACATATTTTTTCAAGCAAACATCGTATGGGCAATAAACTCGTTTCTCTTCTCAGCACTCCTGACCAATGGTTGCGCACCGTGCTGACAACAATGTTGTTCTATGTCCTTACATTCCTTGTTTTTGGTTGTTACTATGAGGTTTATGAGGCATTTCTTGAAGCGTCTTACAGCGGCAAACTCAGCCCGGGTTATCCTTTCCGTTCATTGTATTTTTTAGCCGATATTGGAATATCCTACTTTTATGCAGCCTTGTATTCCATCACCAATAAAGTTGAATGGCACACATGGTTCCTGAGCTTCTATACGCTGCTTTCTGCCGTGCTCACATTGAAAACGGCAGCGGATATTTTGAAAGACAAAATTTCAGGATGGATGCTTTTTTTCATTCAAATGGGAATCTTTTGGTTAGTCCTAGCAGAGCACATTACGCACTTCAACTACACCCGCCCTGCCACGATGCTGGCGGCAAGCAGCCTGCTTGCTTTAACGTATTATTTCCCCGATGCCGGTTCCATTGCGAAGAACAAAGGAAAGTTTGTGGCACTCAACCTGCTATTTCTCCTCAGCGCGCTGACCCGTATTGAAACGGCATTAGCGGTTACAGCACTTTCCTTCTGTTACGCGGTATTTTTTGAAAACGGGTTTCTCCACGGGCTTCGGCTTTTTCTGTTTCCGTTCATAGTGATGTTCTCATTAGTGGCAGGAGTATATGTTGACATTGCCAACTCTCCGGAATTATACAAGCAGATTGAGCCTGACCTTGAATACCAAATGTCAGCGCGTGGAATCACCATGCCTCCCGGCACCCATACCTATGCCGACACGGTTAAATTCAGGGCAGCTGAAGAGCGATTATGGAGCGACCCGAAAATTATAACAGTGGATTACCTCCGCTCGTTGGTAGTCACCAGCAATAAACTTCCGTTAGTTGACGCAACTCAGTGGTGCGAAGCAGCCAAGTGCGTGTTCAGCGTGGCAGCGAATAACTATCCCCTGGTTCTTTTTAGCCTGACAATTTTATTGCTTGCTTTCTTTTCGGGTTCTGACAAAAAGAAAATTATAGGATTCACTGCATTCCAGTGCTGCTATTGGGTGATTGTTTTCATACAGTCTTATTCGGTGAGAATCAATGACCGCGTGTTCAGCATATTCCTTTCTGCATATATCCTCTTCAACATTATCGGTTTTCTTGTCATTACCCGCGGGCGACCAGTAAAGCAAGTCCATTATTTTTTTATGCTTATACTCTTAACTGCGGCTTTTCATTGGAAGAGCATGAGCAAAAACCTGCGCTTCTTAGCGGATGATAGGGCTAACAGTATTGCTAACCTGAATGAAATCAGGAAAGTGGCCGGAGGCAAAGTGTTGGTCGTTAATGCATCTTCATTTCGGGGAATTCTCAGCACGCGAACACCTCTTTTGCCTATTGATGTTTCAGGGTTTAAAAAATTTTATATGAATGAAAACCAGGCGGTTGCGCTGATGCACCCCTTCAGGGAATATCTTGAAAACGAATGTCAGTGCGATGTCACCAATTTCTCAAATTTTTACCGCTACCTGCAATCACTTGATGAGGATGTGTTCATCCTTTCGACAGAGCATCGCCTGATGCTGACCCAAGAATATCTGAAATACTTTCATGATTTCAACTTGCAGTTTGAAGAAGTAGAAAGTATTGACCTCAGAGAAGTAACCGACCATGATGTGGGGAACCGCGTCACCTTGAAACTATACCGGCTGCGAAAAGATTAAGCGGACTGTTCTGCAAATAAATGAGGCTTCAATTTTTTTGCACGATTTAACTCTGTTTTCTGGATCTCAGACATGTATTCCCGGGCATGAACCATGTCTTCATTGGTAAGGCCGTATTTTGCATTGATGATCTCCTCGTAATCATCCGGCTTTTGAATCCGCTTGACGAGAACGTCTTCCTTGAAAAATATTTTCTTCAATAACTGCCAGGCAGCATAGCGATAGTCCCATAAGAATTTTGCAAAATCAGCATACCGGTGATTCTGCAAATAAATCCTGACGTAAGCTTCGAGCATCAGCAAGTTGAGCTTCCGGTGTGTAAAGTTTCGGTAAATGATTCCGCTGCCCAGTTTCATTTTGTAATTATCCCAGTCGTACGAAATAGAGGCATAGCCTCCTGCTCCCTGCGCTGCCAGCCGGGCGACTTCCGTGCCGGGATAGGGAGTCATCGAACTGAACATCGGCAATGTCGGATTTATTTTCACGGCAAGAGCGATAGTATTTCTGATTGTTTCCACTGTCTCATTCGGATGCCCGAAGATGAACAATCCGCCTGTTTCTACCCCCGCCCGCCTGGCTTCCTGGAACGCTCTGCTTATCATTTCAACATTGGTTCCTTTGCCCATTTCGCGGAGCCAGTCTTCATCACCGGCTTCAACACCCATGTCCAAACGCTGCACGTTAGCATCTTTCATTTTTTTCAGGAGTGCATAATTAACGTACCTGACGTGAGTCTGTGCCACCCAGCTTATTTTTTTATGGATACCGCGTTCTATCATTTTATCAAGCAAGGCATCGGTACGTTTCATGTCAATACTGAACAATTCATCACCAAACTCAATTTGTGATGGTTGATACTCGCGGATGATCATTTCCATCTCCTCAATTACCTTATCAATGCTTCTCTTGCGCGCTACCCGACCGTTGTGATTCAAACAAAAAACACAATTGAACGGGCAGCCTCTCTCGGTTTGCATGAAATATACATCAGCCCGGGGCATCAAATCCCAGGCGGGTATAGGCAGTGCATCCTGATCGAGCAGCCTTTCCCTTTCAGCCGTCTTCATCACCATATTTCCTTGGCGGTAAACTAATCCCTTAATACCGTCAACCGGTTCACCTTCCCGAATGGCACGGCATAACTCACTGAATGTGATTTCCCCTTCGCCAAAAATTCCGTAATCAAATGATGGAAATTCCATCAATGTTTCTCTCGGTATTGCGGTTACATGTACTCCTCCAATAACAGTGATTACTTTTGGAAGTTGTTTCTTTATCAGCCCCGCAACATATGCAGCGGGTTTGATTTCAGCCGTATAGGCAGTCAGCCCTACAATGTCAGGAGCAAATTCAACAGCTCGTCTTACCGTTTCTTTAAACGACAGCCGCTCAAACTTGGCTTCAATGATTTTTATTTCATACTCAGGATATTGCCTTAACCATCCGGCAATAAATGCAAGCGAATTGCGGGCGTGGGAAGGGGTATCAATCCACGGCTCAACCACAGCAAGGGGTGGAGGGCAGATGAGAAGGACTTTCAAAGTCTTTGGGGAATTCGTTCACTAATTTAGTGATTATTTAACTATAGTCGCGGCTGCGGGGCACGGAGGAAAAGTGTTTGGGTTTAGTTTGTTAACTTTCGATCTTGCCGTGTCCATGCATAGCCGGAGTTTTGCCTGATTAAGTGGTATTATTTCTTGGCAATTTATGCTGGATTTCATTACTTGTTAAGATAAATCCTGCCACCATTCATGAAGGTTACCTTCGTTGTATTAGGATCAGAGCAATTAGCCATCAGTCAGCTTGCTGCTATTGCGAAGCAAGAGGGACATGAGGTAGAGATTGCCTTCAGCGCCTCGCTGTTTCATGACCGCTATAACCTTGAAATACCTTCTCTCGGAAAATTATTTGATGACCGTAATTATGTCAAGGCTGATATTATCCGTCAACAGCCTGACGTGCTGGCATTCTCCTGCCTTACTTCCACTTATCAATGGATGCTGGACATTGCCCGGGAAGCGAAGGAACTAATGCCCCGGGTGAAAACCGTGTTCGGAGGGGTTCACATCTCAGCGGTTCCTGAACGAGCACTGGCTCGCCCTGAGGTGGATTATGTTGTTGTGGGGGAAGGCGACCTGGCTTTTCCTCTCATCCTGGATGCCATCGCTGCCGGAGGTCCTGCTGCGCCCATCCCCAATACGCGCTTCAAGACAAAAAACGGGGTGGTGCGTGGCATTCAGCAAGGCTTTATTCAGGACCTCGACAGCCTGCCTTATTATGATAAAACGATATGGGAAGAGCACATTCGCATAAAAGACCTTTACCTCACCATGACTTCACGCGGGTGTCCTTATACGTGCTCATTCTGCTTCAATAATTTTTTCTCGCGGTTACCTGAAGAGAAAAGAGGCAAATATGTGAGGCAGCGCAGCGTTGACCATGTGATGCATGAACTGATTCATGCCAAAAAAAGATATGGCATACGCTGGGTGGATTTTCAGGATGATGTTTTCACCGTGAACAAAGCATGGGTAAAGAATTTCACTGAACGATACAAAAGGGAAATCAAAGTGCCTTTCCAGATTTTGGTGCATCCCCAGTATTTCGATGATGATATGGCGGGTTGGCTGAAAGAAGCGGGCTGCGAGTGGATACAAATGGGCATTCAGACCATGGATGAAAAATTCAAACATCAAAATCTTCGCAGATATGAGGAGTCCGACCATATCCTTCGCGCTTTCGAAT
>DATLYB010000281.1:0-7664 GCA_035575215.1 Chitinophagales bacterium | reverse complement strand
GAAGGAATGATGCAACTCGTTCCTTCCCTTAACTCCAACATCTTTGTTGCCATGCCTTCAAAAACTCAGCGTAGTTTTAACCCGCAAATACCACATTACTGAATGACCGGTTTAGTCCACTTTGGTCTGACGACATACAGGAAAGTAAATTCCCTGCGTCTGTTACCGCGCAGCCTCACCCCGCCCCTCTCCAAATGGAGAGGGAGTCCGGGCAGTTTTCCGCTTCCAAGCGAAATAAAGGTTTGACAACTTTTGAAAAGTTGTCAAACCAAACTGCGCTTGCAGCATCTGAGCATTTCATTCAAAGCATTCCTAAATATCCGGGGAAATACAAAGGAAAGGGGATTGTGATTTGCGCGGGTGGGGTGCGACTGTTTACTAGCGCGTGGGTGTGTATCAATATGCTGCGAAAACTTGATTGTCAATTGCCGATTCAGCTTTGGTATCTCGGTGAGCGGGAAATGGACGGGCAAATGAAAGCCCTCGTGAAGCCGTTGGGTGTGCAATGTGTGGATGCTCTTGAAATGAGTAAGAAGGTTCCTTCACGCATTCTCAACGGGTGGGAGTTGAAAGCCTATGCGCTATTGCATAATCCGTTTGAAGAAGTGTTGCTGCTTGATGCGGATAATGTTCCGGTTGTGAATCCTGAATTTTTATTTGAAACAAGGCAGTACAAAGAAACAGGCGCAATCTTTTGGCCCGACCTCGGCAGGCTGCAAAGAGAAAGAATGATTTGGAAGCTGTGCGGAGTTGCTTACCGCGATGAGCCGGAATTTGAGTCGGGTCAAATTCTTGTCAATAAAGAAAAATGCTGGAAGCCGTTGAAATTAGCGATGTGGTATAATGAACATTCTGATTTTTACTTTCAACACATTCACGGAGACAAGGAAACCTTTCATCTGGCATTCAGAAAACTTGGAAAAGATTATGCGATGCCTCCGCATCGCGTGATACTCAACTCCGGTGTGATGTACCAACATTGCTTTGACGGGAAAGTTATTTTTCAACACCGCAACGGACCGAAATGGAGTTATCACAATGATAATCCGAAGCTGCCTGGCTTCCGGTTTGAGGATGAATGTTTTGAATTTGTGAGGCAGTTGAAAGAAAAATGGGATGGTGCCATCGGGATTGATTTTTCGGGCAAATCGGAAAAGCTGAAATCAGTGATTCAGCGTCTTACTTCGCAGATATACGAATATCGAAGGGTAGGCTACGGACAACGCCCTATTTCGTTTTTGAACAATGGCAAAATCGGAGTTGGACAAGCGGGGTGTGAGCAACTATGGGATGCGCATGAAGATGGTGAAAATGTCTGGCTTGAAATTTCTTCAGAGCAGGCGAAGACCTGCCGTTTGAAATTGGATGGTGACGGCATTTGGCGCGGGCAGTGGTTAGTTCACGAAAAAATGAAAGTGGAGTTATTCCCTGCACATGAAAGCGGGGATGCAATAAAAAACTTTAACAGCAGGCAGGGTGTGGAAGCTGCGGGAAAATCGCAGTCGTGTTTTTATTATGATACGATGAACGGGCAGCGGATTATTGTTGGTAGAATGCTCGGTTCGTATTGGCTTGCCGCAAAGGAAGATGACAAAGGAATGTCGGAACACATCATGCGTGACGGCTTTTGGGAATCATGGATAACGCTGTGGATGGTGCGAAACGTGAAGCCGGGCACGGTGTGCATTGACGCGGGAGCGAACTACGGCTATTTCACTTTCCTGCTTGCAAGGCTTGGCTGCAAAGTAGTTGCGGTGGAAGCCAATCCAGAAATCATCCCATTTTTGGAAAAGTCTGTTGAACTGAATAACTGCGAAAAGCAAGTGAAGGTTATTCATGCTGCCGCTTCCGCAAAAAGAGGAAAGGTAAAGCTGAACCTGAAAGAGAGTACGCTTAACTCAACTGTCATAGATATTCCTACACAACAGAGTTATGAAGTGAAAGCGATTGCATTAGACAGCCTGCGCGAAAAAGCCGGGTTCGTGAAAATGGATATTGAGGGCGCTGAGGAATCAGCATGGCAGGGGATGAAAAAGCTGAAAGGCAACTGCGTGACGCTGATGGAATTTGTTCCTGACCATTATAAAGAAAGGGGCAGGCTGTTTTTCGATGCGATGAACGAAACGCATCACATTAGCTACGTTGACTTTTCAGGCAATGAACAACCGCTTTCAAGTCATGATTTTTTCCTGCGGGACACAGAACCGTTTCGGATGTTAGTACTGAGGGTGCGGGAAAAGTAATAAAGTCCTGCAATGGAGGCGCGGGCAGATTTTGCTCTTTTGACTTTGCCTGTTCTGATTTGCGGGATGGCAGGCAAAGGCAAATGTGCAAAATGACGCACAAGCCATAAAAACTTCAATTTTTTTTGTGCGTGGGCAGAAAAATAAAAAGACGAAGCGCGGGCTTGTGCGTTGGCAGAGTTCCGAATCTGTCGGGAGAGTGATGAACTGATTCGGTTAGGATGTCACCCCATAAGTCAGTAAACAGTCTATCTTGGGGATTGCAAGGCAGTGGGTTGGAAGATTAACACGGCTGGTGGATAGGGTTGCAGGTAACGGGTTTATTGCGAAAAACGGACGAGTTTAGCTTGCCTCGCTCGTTCTAAATCGGAGTTCAGCTAAAATCCTTGCCGCACTTATATCTCAACACGCTCTGTTAAAAGGTTGCATGGCGGGGGATAAAAAAATCCAGCCCCGATGTTTTGAAAATCCAAATCAATTCCCAATATTCGCTAAAGCATACGGCTTTGAACGCGGGTTTTCTTTATGTTCTTTAAAAAGTGAATCATATTTTTTAACTCAAAAAAACAAAAGGTTATGAAACGGACACTATTTCTCCTGTCAGTTTTCATACTGACTGCCTTTCAGCTCGTTGCCCAGCGAACGGTGACGGGCACTGTTAAATCAAGTGAAGATGATGAGCCGCTTATAGGGGCATCCGTGCAAGCCAAAGGCACCGACATCGCCACGGTTACTGACGCGGAGGGTAAATTCACCATCACCGTTCCGGCTGGCATCACCACTCTGGTGATAAAGTCATTGGGAATGCTGACCAAAGAGGTGGAAGTTACCGCGGATGTGATAGACGTGGCGTTAGACCCCGACCTGCTGAGGATAGACCAGGTGCTGGTGACAGCGCTTGGCATTTCGCGCGAGGAAAAGTCACTGGGTTATTCCGCTCAGGAAATAGCCGGGCAAAACCTTGTCAATTCAGGCGAGGTGAATGTCATCCAGTCGCTGGCGGCAAAATCAGCGGGCGTGCAGGTAATCAGCTCGTCAGGCACCCCGGGAGCATCATCCAAAATTCTGATTAGAGGCAATCACACCTTCACGGGGGAAAACCAGCCCCTAATTATTGTGGATGGCATCCCTATCGATAACTCCACAGATAATACGGTAGCCGGAGATTATCCCTTCAATGCCAACCTGACGGGTGTCAATAATTCCAACCGGGCAATTGACATCAATCCCGATGATATTGAATCAGTCACCGTTTTGAAAGGCCCGGCAGCAGCCGCCCTTTATGGCGTGCGCGCAGGCAACGGAGCCATCGTGATTACTACCAAACGGGGGAAGGCTGTGGAAGGCAAAGGAATCAAAGCAACATACAGTTATAATATTGACTTTTCACAGGTAAATAAGCTTCCCGACTTCCAGCATATCTATGGACAGGGCGTTGGCGGTGGAACATTTGACGTAGATTCTGACGGCACCTACATATTCTATGACGAAGGATTATTTGACGAAGCCGACCCGGGTCCTGACTTTGTATGGGGCACAGCCGATGATGTTTCCACCGGCACTTCCAGAACATGGGGTCCGCTTATTGAAAATATCCCCGTGCTTTTGCCGGGCGGTGACACCCTCTTTGATGGCGCTGGCAATGTGGTTTACAGAAAGCCGGTTGACAATGTTGACCGCTTCTTCCAAACCGGCATCACCCACCGGCATAATCTTGAATTATATGGAGGAGGCGAGAATGCCACTTTCCGGCTTTCTCTAAACCGAACCGATGAAGAGGGCATTGTGCCCAACACGAGCTACGCAAGAAATTCGGTGACGATTACCACCGATGCCAGGGTATCAGACAAAATAAGCATGGGTGCCAAAGCAAATTACATTAACTCAGGCGGGGCAAAGGCGCAAAATGGAAGTAATCTGTCGGGCGTGGCGCTCGGATTGTTCCGCACACCCGACAGTTTTGATTTGCTTGGCGGAGGCGGCACCAGTGAAGGATTGCTGGGCGAGGAAGAGCAGGACGGATATACAAAACCGAATAACACCACCCAGCATCAGTATTTCATCGCCTATGACAATTCCTATTGGACGGCTTATGAAAATCCCTTCACTGATAACATCAACAGAATTATTGGAAGCGGTTACATCACTTACAAGCCCGCTGAATGGGTTGATATTACAGGGAAAGGCGGAGTAGATTATTACGCTGACCAGCGGAAACAGATTTATTCCTACAGTTCCAATGAACCCCCGGAGCCGGTCGGGCAGATTGAAGAAAATACCATCACCTCGCGCGAAATCTATGCTGACCTTCTGGGGATTTTCCATCATGACTTCAACGATGATTTCAGCGGTTCATTAACCATTGGAGGCAATCTCAGCGACAGAACCAGCAAAGATGCCTATTCACGCGGGCGTAACTTCAGCATCCCCTATGGATTTTATAATTTATCCAATACAACTGACCTCTATACGGATGAAGAGCACGCTCATGTAAGAAACTCAGCTTTGTTCTTTGATGTCAATGCAGATTATAAGGACATGGTTTACGTTCAGTTGACATCGAGAACAGAATGGTCTTCTACTTTCGGAGAGAATAAAAATCATTTCACCTTTCCCAATATCAATGGCGCCTTCGTCTTCACCGAAGTGATTCCTGAAAATGATGTGCTTTCGTTTGGTAAGGTACGTTATGGATTTGCGCAAGCAGGGATTTCCCCTCCGGCATACAGTGCGAAGACTACCTACATCTCTCCTATTTTCACCGATGGATTTACAGACGGGTTGAGTTTCCCGTATTTAGGTCAGAACGGTATCGGCAATTCCAGCCTGAATATACTGGGAAATCCCGACCTCAAGCCGGAAAGAACCACCGGGCATGAAGTAGGAGCTGACCTCCGCTTCTGGAAAGGAAGATTAAACATTGATTACACGTATTACAACCAAACCACAAAAGACATTATTCTGTCACAACCTATTTCAACCAGTTCCGGCTACCGGTTTACTTATAATAATGCCGGTGAAATGGTGAATAAGGGACATGAACTGGTCGTATCTTCTGACATCGTCAGGGTAAAAGGGTTTGTATGGAATGTAAACTTGAATTTCGCCAAGAATAAAAATGAAGTTACCAAGCTTGCCGAAAGCGTTGAACAGATTGACCTTGAAACGGCCTTTGCAAGTATCGGAGCATATGCAATCGTGGGGCAGCCGTACGGTTCTTTCTATGGAACAAGCTGGTACCGTCATACAGACGGGCAACTTATTATCGGTTCTGACGGCCTGCCGATTGAAAATGCTGTTTCCACTTTCGTTGGAAATCCTTATCCCGATTATCAGATGGGAATCGGCACCAGCCTTTCATACAAGGGTGTAACATTAAGAGCCTTGTTTGACATTACGCAGGGCAATGAAGGCTGGGCTGGAACCAACGCCCGCCTTAACCTTCTTGGCAGAAGCGAAGCATCTGCCGACCGCGGCAGAACCTACCTGATTGAAGGAGTGGCGATGACGAGCGTTGATTCACTTGGCAATCCAGTTTCGGATGGCACCGCTAATACCGTGGAGATATCGGCTTTTGACTACTTCACTTTCTATGAAGGTGATGCTTCAGCTCTTGAACAGCAGATTAAAGATGCATCCTGGGTAAGGCTGCGTGAATTGGGGCTGAGCTATCATTATGATTTGCCGAAAAAGGTGAAGTTCTTAAGAGGATTTGACCTTTCCTTTACTGCAAGGAATGTGTTTCTCATCACCGATTATCCGGGCGTTGACCCTGAAACCAGCCTTACGGGAGCAGGTTCTAACGTAGGCGGCTTTGACTGGTTTAATATGCCGAACACGCGCTCTTATAATTTCGGATTAAAAGTTTATCTGAATTAAAAAATTGTAAACCTAAAAAAACCTTAGCCATGAAAAAGCTAATTGCCATTGTGCTCATCCCGCTGCTGTTGCTGGCGGGTTCATGCACCAAGTATCTTGAATGTGATGACTGTGTAACCGACCCGAACAATCCGTCCATCACCACTGCAGCCATGCTGCTGACCATCGGGCAAGTTGCCACCTTTTCAACATTTGAAGGAAAAATGACCCGGCTGCCCCAGATTTTTACACAGCATTTGGCTGGCACAGACTTCCAATATTATGAATTCGCCAATTTCAATATCACAGATTCCGACTTTGAAAATGAGTGGAACCAGATTTATGCCGACTGCCAGATTAACATGAAACTGCTGATTGATGAGTTTGGCGCTGAAAATCCCTGGTACAGAGGAATGGCAAAAATCATCCAGGCGATGAATCTGGGTATCACCACGGATAACTGGGGCGACATTCCATGGCGGGAAGCGTTGCAGGGCACCGAAAACCTGAACCCGCATTACGACTCGCAGGAATTTATTTACAGCACGATACAATCATTGCTATCGGAAGCCATTGAAGACCTCAGCGAGCCGGCAGAAGCCAACAAACTATTTCCGGGGCTGGATGATTTGATTTATGGTGGAGACCCCGAAGCCTGGATACGAATAGCATGGGTATTGAAAGCCCGCTATGCCAATCATCTCAGCAAATTAAACCCTGCCAACTCTGCTTCGGATGCCATCAATTACCTGAACCAGGCTTATGCGGCAGGGTTTGCTTCTCCGGCAAATGACATGAATGCCGTGCATGGCGAAGCCGGAAATGAATTGAATCAGTGGTATGCATTCGAACAAAATCGCGCTAACTACCTCAAGATGGGGAAACCCCTTGTTGACCTGATGCTGGCAAAAAACGACCCCCGGCTATCCTATTATGCAGCGCTTGACGACAATGGCGGATATTCCGGAACGGAAGCCGGAGACAATGATGTTTCAACATCCAGTGTCGGTCCTTATTTCGCTTCACCCACATCCTCATTCCCCTTAGTCACGTATGTGGAAGCTAAATTTATCGAAGCTGAAGCAAAACTCAGATTGGGAGAAGGCGGTGACGCTGCATCTGCTCATAACGAAGCCATTAAAGCTCATGTCAGACAAGTGACCGGTGCTGACGACCCGGTTTTTTATGCGGCTGAAGCAAGCGAAACGGGAGCAACCATCACTCTTGATAAAATCATGACGCATAAATATATCGCCATGTTCCTGCAAAATGAAGTATGGGTTGACTGGAGAAGAACTGGAATTCCTTCATTAAGCGGTCCGGGCGGCAAGGAGATTCCCCGCAGGCTTGTTACTCCGATAGGCGAAAATGCCAACAACGTGAATTCCCCTAAAATCGGAAGTCTCTACACTCCGAGACTTTGGTGGGATACTCCATGAATGATTTTCTATTGGCATTTTTCAAAGAGGCTGTCCTCATCCGGCAGCCTCTTTTTGCTCATTCCAGTCATAGAATACGTGAGGGGCAAAGATTATATTTGCCTGAATGGAAAAACCTTCCGAT
>DATLYB010000280.1:0-2347 GCA_035575215.1 Chitinophagales bacterium | reverse complement strand
CGGGCTTTGATATAAGCCGTGGAGACACACTACCAGCGGCAGCGTGTCTGATGCAGAAAATGAAGGCGGCACATGCAGGATGTAGCTTCGCAGAATTCCGTCATGGTGGAGGTAGCTGTATAACTGAGCCGATACAGGTGGGCTGGAATAGACAGCGGAAAAAATCAAGCAGAAGCAACGTAACCTCATTTGTGCAAAATTTTAGTTACGCTCGATATTTTTTCCGTTTCGCAAATAAGCAAGTACATTCCCGGGGAAAGCGATTCAATTGTTAAACTGAGAGAGTGCGCATTTTCTGTGGAAAGATAAATCATTGTTTTTCCAGAAAGGTCAGTAAGCTGGATATGTTTCAGCGGTTCATCAGCGGAAATTGTAAGCACATCTTCCGCGGGATTAGGATAAACGGGGATGAATGCTTTTTCGCTAACCGGAGTCACTGAAACCTGAAACTCCGGCAAGGTATATTGCTTGAAAAATTCCCAGATGATTTCGCTTGCCTTGATGTCGAGGTTGATGGCTCCGCCCACTCCGAAAAAATTTTCCGTATTGCCGGGCCACGTGTGCCCGCCACCCTCTATTTTGTAATGAATCACTTCAGCCGCATCATCACACAATCCCCAAGACAGTTTGGTGACGGTGGTGTTGTCGCCCTGGTTAATATCCGGAAGCCGGGTTTCAACAACAGCCGGGCAATTATTGTATTGCCGCCAGTATTCCAATGCGTCATTTACCGAACGGATGTTGACTGCCCCGTTGTAATTCACAATCGGGTCAGCCGTGCCGTGAAAGTGCAGGATGGGAAACGGGCGTGAGGGAGCGCAGTAATGCACCATGCTGTCGGTCATTGAGCCGGTGACGGATGCGATGGCGGCAATGCGATTGTTCAGTTCGCAGGCCAGGCGGTAGCTCATGAATCCGCCATTGGACATGCCGCAGGAATATACGCGAGTCAAATCAATGTGATACTCCCGATGAATCGTATCAATCAGCGCTGAAATAAATCCCACATCGTCCACCCCGCCATGGTAGGGCATTCCAAACGTATTCCAGGAATTGTTCACTCCATTGGGGTAAACCACAATGAAACGTTCTCGGTCGGCAATGGGGTTGAACTCAGACAAGTCAGACTGGCTTTGCGCGTTCATCAGCAAGCCGTGAAGGCTGAAAACGAGGGGTAATGTGTCGCTGCCGGAAAAGGAAGGCGGCACATGAACCATGTAGGTGCGTACGAGACCGTCATACAGGATACTGTCCATCTGTGCATTAAGATTCAGGGAAAATAATACACCGCTCAGGTAAATCAATTTTCTAAAAAGCATATGTTTGGATTTTCCTTCGGGGGAACCGGAGAAAAAATACGGTATTAACTGGAAACAAAAAAATTCATTGCAGTTTTGCCTCTGCCGTGCCCGATGAACCTTCGGCACTTGAAGCCTCTTTTATTTTCCACAAGCCGCGCAGGTTTTCTTTCAGGCGCTTTTCAAACAAATTAAATCCGGGAAGGGTAGAATCAATGGTAATAAAATCATTTTCGGAAAAATAAAGGTCAATTTTAGAATGCCTGATGTAATTATTTAATTTGCTCTCGCCCGATTCTGCCCTCACAATATCCGCCCACCGGATATTCAGACTTTTCCCCGACTTTTCAATGATGGAAAATCCGTTGTGCGTATATTCAAACACTCCTTCGTCATTATAGTATGTGTCGGCATTTTTTCGCCATTGAAGAGGGTCAATCTTCCGTTCTATTTGTGTGGTGTAGAGAATAAGAGAAACGGAAATGAAGATACCGGCTGCTCCGCCTGCCAGCCACAGCATAGGATGAGCGCTTCCGAAGCTAAAGCCTGCCGCAGTAAGCGATAAAGCGAGCAACAGATAATAGGAAATATAAAGAGCTAAGGGTCCCTTGTATTTAAATTTCGATTTAAGCTTTACACCACCCACGGTAGGTGACTTTCTTTGGGGTTGAAAAAGCAGAGAAAAGTAAACTTACGAAATTTTGGGAAATAAGCTTTTTACCCGATGCGGTCGGCAATCTTGTCCACGATGCCGTATTGAACGGCTTCATGAGCGTCCATCCAGTAGTCGCGGTCGAAATCTTTCAGCACTTTTTCAACGGGCTGCCCGCAGTTTTCAGCCAGAATCTTTGCTCCCAGTTCTTTGGTGCGTCTTATTTCCTTGGCAGTGATTTCAAGGTCGGATGCCGTGCCCTGCGTACCGCCAATGCTGGGCTGGTGAATCATCACACGGGCATTGGGCCACACAAAGCGCTTGCCCTTTTCGCCTGCTGACAGCAGGATGGAACCCATCGAAGCTGCCAAACCCATGCAGATGGTTGAAACGGGGG
>DATLYB010000279.1:0-4429 GCA_035575215.1 Chitinophagales bacterium | reverse complement strand
GCTCGAAGCGCTTTGCAGGTTGGTAATGGCGTTATTGCGGCAGCATTCCGTATAGCCGATTACCCAGTCAGAGCAGGCTGCCGGCAGCGTGATGTTTCCCGAATAGATGTATTGCTCAACGCCCGGCAATGCGCCTCCCCTGCAGCTGCTGTTGGGCAGTTGCGAAGGGCATAAGGGCGACACTTCCCTTGAACTTTGCATGGCAAGAACAGCCGAATAAGAGCCCTGCGGGATATTGCACAAGTTGGAGAAATAGCTTACCGTGATGGTTGCCGGGGCGCTGATGCCTTCGCAGTCGCGGTAAAACGCCACGGTGATTCTGTATTGATTGCCGCCCAGACATTCGTAGGTAATGTCAGTGCCCATGGCATGGGAAGCCAGCGTACGCGCAGGCGCAATAATCACCGCCAGCATTAACAGGTAAGCGCTCAGTTTTCCCATTTCAGATTAAGGCAGCTATTAACGGGGCGAGCAATAAAACTAAAAAATTTTCAGCTAACAAGGCTCTGGCGCCCTCAAAACATTCAGAGCATCGTTTTTCAACATGACACAGAAATATCAACCTTCAAGAAAGCGATTTTCAGGGAGGAAATCAAATTGTAAGGGGGCAGGACCGACTGCACTCAATGACTACAGAACACAGATTCCCCTCAATGAACGTCTAAGGGCGCACTTCGTCATCCTTTATTTGCTATCCGGACCAACCCCGATAACCATTCCGGACCAGCTGTCACGTTTCCGCATCATAAATACTTCTCGCCCTTTGTCTTCTTCACCTCGGCAGTAATCAGCTTGATTTCCTGCTCTTTGTCGCGCCTGCAAATCAGCAGGGCATCCTCGGTGTCAATCACGCAGTAACCTTCCAGCCCCTGCAGCACCACCAGTTTTCCGTCAGGCGCCATCACCATGTTGTCTTTGGCGTCAAACACGAGCACGTTTTTGCCGCTGATGGCATTGCCGGATGCGTCTTTTTCATATTTATCATAGAGCGACTGCCAGGTGCCCAGGTCACTCCATCCGATGTCGGCAGGTATTACGAACACGTTATCGGCTTTTTCCATGATACCGTAGTCAATGGAGATGTTTTTGCACAGCGTGTAAGCATGGGCGATGAAGGGTTTCTCTTCCGGCTTGTTGTATTTGCCTTTGCCTTCGTCAAATGCCTCGTAGATTTCAGGCAGTTCTTTTTTGAAAGCAGCCAGGATGGTGCGCACGTTCCAAATGAAAATGCCTGAGTTCCAGAGGAAGTCACCGCTTTTCAGAAAGCTTTTTGCCAGTTCGAGAGTGGGCTTTTCGGTGAAGGTTTTCACTTTGTAAATGTCACCGCTGCGGTGGTTGTCCAAGTACTGGATATAGCCGTAGCCGGTGTCGGGGCGCGTGGGCACAATACCGAGCGTTACCAGCGAGTCAGATTCATCGGCAAAATGCAGCCCCCTGCGGATTACATTGGCAAACACGTCACTCTTCAGCACCAGGTGGTCAGAGGGCGCCACCACCATGCTGGCGTAGGGATTGATTTCGCGGATTTTGAATGAGATGTAGGCGATGCAGGGAGCCGTATTCTTGCGAATCGGCTCGCTGAGAATCTGATTATCGCCCAGCTGAGGAAGCTGGTGCTTGACGGTTTGGGTGTATTGCTCATGCGTAATCACATAAATGTTTTCAGGGGGAACAATATCCCTGAAGCGGTCATACGTCAGTTGAATCAGCGTTTTTCCGATGCCGAGAATATCGAGGAACTGCTTGGGATGAGCCAGCCGGCTTTTGGGCCAAAAGCGGCTGCCGATGCCTCCTGCCATGATGGCTACATAGTGGTCATTGTTCGGTTGCATCCGAGTTGCTGCGAAAATAGAAATTCTTATCGGTTAGTGGCTGCTGAATTGCCGGTTGTCGGAAAAAAATCTATAATTTTAAAACCAACCTCTCGGGATGGAAATAACCACCGTCATTCTTCTGCTTATCGTTGCGCTGCTGGTCGTATTGGTGGTGAAAAATTCACAGAAAAACGAAAGCATCACCCACTCCCAACTGCTGGAAATAAATGAGAATCTGAGGAAGGAAATAACGGAAATCAGGAAGGAGGTAGGCAAATCCATTGACGAATCCCGAAGGGAGACGCAAAACAGGCTTGACAGCATCCGGCAAAACATCCAGAATTTTCAGGAAGGCACCAAAAAGGATATTCAGGGGCAGTTCGCGCAAAGTACGAAGCTCATCAGCGAGGTGACGCAGAAGCTTACCGAGATTGGAGCTACCAACAAGCAGGTGCTGGGCTTTGCTGAACAGATGCGCAGCCTCGAAAAGATTCTGCAGAACCCCAAGCAGCGCGGAGTGCTGGGCGAATATTTCCTTGAAACGCTGCTCAGCAACGTGCTGCCCCCGAACCTGTTCGCCATGCAGCACCGCTTTCCGAATGGCGAGGTAGTAGATGCCGCCATTTTTTTTAATGACATGGTCATCCCGATTGACTCGAAATTCTCGCTGGAGAAATACAATAAAATGGTGGAAACCTCTGACCCGGTGCAGCGGGATTTCCTTGAACGGGAGTTCAAGGCTGACGTGAAAAAAAGGATTGACGAAACCTCCAAATACGTGCGCCCCAATGAGGGTACCTCTGATTTTGCCTTCATGTTTGTGCCTGCCGAGGGGATTTACTACAACCTGCTTATCTACAACGTGGGCACCGTGAAAATCAACACCCGCGATTTGATTGAATATGCATTCAGCAAACGCGTGATTATCGTTTCTCCCACTTCATTTTACGCCTACCTGGCAACCGTCATTCAGGGATTGAAGTTTCTGAGGATTGAACAGTCAGTGAAGGATGTGATTCAGCGGGTGGAACTGCTGTCACGGCATCTCAACAGCTTCGAGGATTATTTATCACGGCTGGGCAAAAACCTCGGCACTACCGTGAGCATGTACAACCAGGCGTCCGTTGAGTTTAAAAAGATTGACCGGGATGTGTTGAAAATCACCGGCAGCGAAGAAGCCGGCAGTTACGAACCCGCACTCGTTGACAAGCCGCAGGCGTTTGCAGACAGGGGGGAGGAATAGGAGGTTAAAATTTGGAGTAGCGACTTTGAGGTTTGTCCAATTTCCGGTAAACGTCCAGCAGGCTGTTGTCATCACATGCCATGCGGTTGATTCTCTTCAGTAATTTTTTTGCCGCTTCACTTACCGGAATATTGGGGAAAAAATTATCCCTCATAAAATGCACCATCTTCAGTATCCGGAATCCATCCAGCCAGCGGTATGTGCGGTGGATGAATGCTGCTGCTGATGCGGTGTTCCGGCTGATTTCATCCATTTTTCCCGAAAAATCATTTTGCAAAAGATAGGTGCGAACCGCTTCGGGCAGATGGTTGACAACGGAGGAAATCTTTTTCTGACCGGCTCCATACAGTGCGGGCAGATGCGACAGAAATATTTTCAGGTCGTCAAAAATTCTCACGTCATAAGTCGCGCGTTGGGCGGTTTTTTTATTCACCCAATCATTCATGGCTTTGCCCGTCCCGAACGGAACGCGTTCTGAAATTCTTGACGAAGGATAGACGGTAGTGGTGGTTATTTCTCCAAACCCTCCCATCGGCATGATTTTATGGAGGAAATAAAAATCCTCACCGGCTTTCCGCCTGTTCATGCCGCCTGCGCGCTGATACACATCGCTCCGCACGCACATGCACGAACCAATAGTGTGAAAAGAATAGGGATAGCCGGCATAGCGCAGCGCCTGCACATAATAACGCAGATGCAGCTCATAATTCATGATACCCTCGCGCACGCTTGAATCAAGGGCATCAAGCGGATGCTCAAAATAAATGGAAGCGGCTTTTGCCGTGCGATGCTTCCAAAAATAGGATTCAACAGCTCGAAGATACTCCGGCTCCACGGTGCAGTCGGCATCGAGGCAGAGCAGGATGCCCTTTCTTCCGATGCGTTCAAAGCGGAAGGCAGCTTCGTCCATCCCTATTTTTCTGGCAAGACCAACACCGGCATGTTTTGAAGGAAGGTCTTCATCACGGAGAATGAAAATTTTGAAAGGAAGGTTTTTCACGTTCTCCTTCCATGAAACGATTTGATGAAATGTCTTTTCATTTTGGGATTTTATGGCGGGTGATGCATCAGCCGATGAATTAATCACGATGATTATTTCAGCGCAGCCGCTGCACGGTTCGCACGCTCTCAGAGAGTTCAGCGTACCGACAATATCCGGCTCATTAAAGCAAGGAATTACAATGATGAGGCTCAGCCTGTCATCGGGCTGTTCATGAAGCCGGATGGGTTTGAAAAGATGCTTGTCGAAATAAGTTTGCATGACTCAGGTCACCCCAAAAATTAGGCGGGATTGAGTAACTTTATCCCAATCATTTTTAAATCATCCCGATTTATGAGACGTGTCATGCGCAATGACGCTCTGGAATTGAAC
>DATLYB010000278.1:0-11415 GCA_035575215.1 Chitinophagales bacterium | reverse complement strand
GCGTCCACGGCAGCCATTATCACCCGCTTTCTGCAAAGCGTGGTTGACAGCGGCACCGCCTCAGCCCTGCGCCATCAATACGGATTCACGTTTGACATCGCAGGAAAAACCGGCACCACCCAAAACCACACCGATGGCTGGTTCATCGGCTACACACCTGACCTGGTGTGCGGAGTATGGGTGGGCGCAGACAATCCTCAAATCCACTTCAGGGATTTATCGCTGGGGCAAGGCTCGAAGATGGCGCTGCCTGTATGGGCGCACTTTATGCGAAGTGTAACCTCCGATGCAGAATTTATGCGTATGAAACAGCACGCCTTCCCGGCTGACCGTTCCGTGGTTGCATCGCTTGACTGCCCGATGTATAAAGAGCATAGGAGTTTTTGGGAAAAGCTGTTTGGGAAAAAGGATAAAGTTCAGGAACAGCTACCCCACGAATACCGCGTGAAAAAAATGAAAGAGAAATCTGAAAAACTCACCTTCAGGGAACGGATGAAAAAATTCTTCGGGAGAAAGGACAGGTGAGAGCCTAATCCGTAAACTTATATCCTACTCCGCGGATGGAATGAAAATAGCGGGGATTCCGTAAGTCCTTCTCGAAATATTTCCGGAATGAGAGAATGAAGTTGTCAATCGTGCGGGTGGAGGGAAAGATGTCATATTCCCAGACATACTGCAGAATCTGCTGCCGGGAAACAGCCTGGTTGCGGTGGTCAATCAGCAGCTTAAGCAGTTGAGCTTCTTTCTTGGTGAGTTTCACTATGCCATTCACTCCCTTTGCCTCGTAGGTGGCAAAGTTTATTTCGTTGTCGCCAAACTTATAGGATTTGAAGGTTACCTCGTCCTTCGTTCCCTTCATGCTGTGTTTCACCAGCACCTGCACGCGCATGAGCACCTCCTCCAGGTTAAACGGCTTGGTGACATAATCATCGGCTCCCAGCCTGAACCCTTTTATCTTGTCGGCATGAGCATCTTTGGCGGTGAGAAACAGAATAGGAATATCCATGTTGTCGAGTCTGATTTTTTCGCACACGGCAAAGCCGTCCATCTCCGGAATCATCACATCCAAAATCACCAGGTTGAAGCGCTGCTCTTTGAATTTTTTCAATGCCTGCAAGCCGTTCAAGGCAGGCTCCACTTCATAGTCTTCCATTTCAAGATTAAAGCGGATGGCTTCCAGAAGGTTCTTTTCGTCTTCGACAAGCAGAATGCGGGGTTTCATTGGATAGGTTTAAAGTTTTGAAGTTGAATGAAATCAGCAGAGGGAAGATAATCAAAAAATGATACGATATATTTCAAATGAAATTCTTTTGACGAAAAGTTTACACAAAATTAGTGAAGCAAGCACTCAATTCAGGTTCATCGCTGAAAGGTTTCGGCTAATCCAATCTTCCTTATTGCCACTCCCTCATCCCTCTGCAATTTCACAAAATAAATTCCCGCAGGAGCATCCAGGAATACCTGAAAA
Organism: Chitinophagales bacterium; assembly: GCA_035575215.1. Taxonomy (GTDB): domain Bacteria; phylum Bacteroidota; class Bacteroidia; order Chitinophagales; family CAIOSU01; genus DATLYB01. Next base: position 9,947 of record DATLYB010000278.1, on the reverse strand, counting down.
TTACCTGCTGAATCGTATGTCATTGCTGTTTTTTCAAAAATCTTTTTTCCCGAAAGCGAGTAGATTTCAATTTTAACGGAAAAAGGATTTTCTCTTTCAAATTCAATATTCAAAATCCCGCTTGACGGATTCGGATAAACCGAAAACGCAAGCAGTGATTCAGGATTATTGATTCCGGTGGGAAGTACAGTCACTGTAGCCGAAGCAGATGCGGTGCAGCCGTTGGTATCCGTGACAGTTGCAGAATAAGTGGTGGTCGCTGCAGGAGTCACCGTGATGGCTGCAGTTGCATCCCCCGCGCTCCAGGAATAAGCAACTCCCCCGCTGGCAGTAAGCGTGATGCTATCACCGCTGTATATCGTTGCCGATGGCGGTGAAACGGAAGCGGCAGGAGCTGGATGCACTGTAACCGCTCGGGATGCATCATCGGTGCATCCGTTTGAATCAGTAACGGTTACTGAGTAGGTTGTCGTTGCAGAAGGATACACAGTAATGCTTGCATCATCGATCCCAATGCTCCAATGAAGTGAACCGCCTCCGGTGGCGGTAAGCGTTACGCTTTCCCCATTGCAAATTGCAGCAGCAGCAGGGGAAATGGAAGCAACGGGATTGGGGTTCACTGTCACGTTCACGATGGGCGAAACACCTGAACCCGTGCAGCCGCCCGGATTGGTCACCGTCACCAAATAAGAACCCGAAGAAGTGACGGTGATGGTTTGCGTGGTGGCGCCACTGTTCCATTGCCAGTTTGAGCCGTCCGATGCCGTAAGAATCACGCTGTCTCCCTGGCAAAATGTAGTAGGTCCGCTGGCATTGACGGAAACTGCCGTGCCTGAAGCAACCTCAACAGTACGCGAAGTGGAATACGTGCAGCCGCTGCTGCTGATGGTATAGGTAATGGTGTGTATTCCCGGTCCGGCAGTGGTAGGAGAAAAAACATTTCCGCTCATTCCGGATCCGCTGAAAGTGCCGCCCGAAGGATTGCCCGTAAGAGTAACGGGAAAGGGGTTGGTATTTAAACAATAGGATGCCGCCAACCCCGTAAAGCTGATTGCAGCTTGAGGGATGGTGTATTTCTTCAGAAAATTCCAAATCGTGCTGTTGGCGGGAAAATCATGATTGGTGACACCGATGTCAATCACCGCATCAGGCCATGTGTGCCCGCCTCCAATTATGGCATAAAGAACAATCTCAGTGGAATTGTTGCACGGACGGTAAGAACTGTCAATCACCGTGCAGCCGTCAGCGGGGTCGTTGTCGGGAAGATTGGTGACGGTGGGCGTTCCCGGACAGCCGATTTTCGACCTCCACGATGAGATGGTTCCTGCAACGCCCGAATACGGCACCACGCCATCGGCAGTGCCGTGCATGTGGAACACTGCGAGCGGTCTTGAAAGATTGCAAGGCGCAAGCGGATGCTCCACCAGCAAGCCGGCAACGGGAGCGATTGCTGCAATACGGCAATTCAGGGCGCAGGCGAGCTTGTAGCTCATGTATCCACCACTTGACAAGCCGGTAGCATAGACCCTGCTCAAATCAATGTTGTACCGGGCGTGCAGGGTATCAATCAGCGCGGAGATGAAACCCACGTCATCAGGAGTGGATGACAATCCGAACACGTTCCACTGCACTGCGCCTTGCACGGTGGACGCGTCAGGATACGCCACCACGGCATTGGCAGTATCGGCAACGCTGTTGAATCCCGTGTAGGCTTCCTGCTGCTGCCCATTGGAGCCTCGACCGTGCAGGTTAAGCACAAGGGGCAATTTCATAGATGCGCTGAATCCGGGAGGCAGGTGCACGCGGTAAGTGCGCGTCAAGCCGCCATGCGTCAAGCTGCCGGTAAAAGTTTGGGAAACAGACAGCGGCACCACTGCCGTAATCAACAGAAAAACGAATGTGAAGCGGGATTTCATAAAAGTATTTACGGAAAAAATAAAAGAAATTTCTGAGACAAGGAAATACGGGGATTAAATGAAGTTGTTTTCAAAAGGGAACGAGAAGTGCACATGGCTTGTGCAAAAACTTTTTTCCTTGTGCAAAACTTTTTTTCACCGAAAGCTATAAAAAAATGATTCAGGCAGTCTAAATTTCCATAAAATACTGTTGGAATTTGAGGGAAGGGGAATCTAAACAATCCAATTTTGAAGGTGTCATCCGCACGCTACCATCTTACCAAACGAAAACCCGCCCGGGCGGGCGGGGTAAATGAAATATCTTCCGGGTAAGGAATAGTATTCATTCTTAATCTTTTAAAAAAATTAAGCCATGCAAGCAACAGCAATATTAACCAACACCGATTTGGTAAAAAGATTGTACCAGCTCTTCAACGAAGGCAAAACCGAAGAACTGATAAACCAATTTGATGACAATTGCGAATTTATTGACCCCGCGCCCAGGGAATTTGTACCTTATGGCGGAACCCGCAAGGGGAAAGCAGCTATTCGTGAATTTTTCAAGCTGCTGAATGAAACAATTGAAATAAAGCGGATGGAGCCAAGGGAATACATCGAACAGAACGACAAAGTGGTGGTATTGGGATACTGGGAAGCTAAAGTGAAGAAGACCGGGAAAATTGCTAAAAGCGACTGGGCAATGTACTTCCGGCTGAAGAACGGCAGAATCGTACGTCACCAGGGGTTTGAAGACACTTATAACACAGTGGAAGCCTTCAGGCAGGTTGGCGGAAAAACTTCCGGCAATTAAAAAAAGAAGCGCACCGAATCCGAAACAACGAAAGCCTCCGGAGTGAGGCTTTCGTTGTTTTTAAACCGTGCGTTGTCAAAGAATGAACCCCCCCCCGCCCTCCTGATGATTACTCCACCCATTCAGCGATAAACACATTCGTATCGCGGGTGCCTTTGTTATTCCGGTTGGAGCAGAATACAAGATATTTCCCATCGGGTGAAAACACCGGGAAGGAATCGAACATCGGGTCGAAGGTGATTTGCTCCAAGCCGGTGCCATCCACATGAATCATAAAAAGATTGAAGGGAAAGTTTTTTTCTGATTTATGATTGGAGCAGAAGATGATTTTTTTTCCGGAAGGATGGAAAAACGGAGCCCAGTTGGCTTTGCCCAGATTCGTGACCTGCTTCATTTCAGAACCGTCAGCATTGCAAACAAAAATTTCCATGTTGGCGGGCGCCACCAATCCTTTCGCGAGCATGTCTTTGTAAGTTGTTACCTCATCTTCCGTTTTCGGACGCGAGGCGCGGAAGACGAGCTGGCTCCCGTCAGGCGAAAAGAATGCGCCTCCGTCATATCCGAGTTCATACGTGATTTGCTTCACGTTGCTGCCGTCAAGATTCATCGTATATAATTCCAAATCACCGCTGCGGTTGCTGGTGAAAACAATCTTATCGCCTTTTGGAGAAACCGTAGCTTCCGCATCATAGAAATTGTTGCCGGTAAGCTGCTTTTTGACAGTGCCATTTAAATCGGCAATAAAAATTTCATAACTGTCAAAGAGGGGCCACACGTATGCGCGCGCATCCTTCATGTGATGATTTTGCGGACACGTGTCTGCTGTGAGATGTGTGGAAGAAAAAAGGATAAGCGAATCTCCCGGGAGAAAGTAGGAGCAGGTGGTGCGTCCCTTGCCGCTGCTGATTGACCGGGGTTCAAATGAGTTCGCTATCATCCCGTAAAAAATCCGGTCGCAGGGAATGCCGTCCTTTTTGTTGGTGTACTGATAGGTCAGTTTATCTCCGGCAAAGCTGAAATACGCTTCGGCATTATCACCGCTAAACGTGAGCTGCCGGACGTTGCGGAGGTGTTTTTCTTCGGCATAGCGAAGAGTGTCTGAGAATGTTTCAGATTCTGACGTTGTTCGAACCACAGTATCAGGTTGTTGTATGCAGGAAATAAAAAAAATAAAAACGGTAAAAAGGACGTCTGAATAATTCATGCGGAAAATTTTATGGCGCGAAGATACGGAAGGAGCCTGTCAGAAATATGTCAAAATAATCTATCGGCTGACGACTAATTTTCGAACAAAGAAAGCGGGCTCCCCTTCAGTTCGGATAAAATAAATCCCTTCCGGAAGACTGGAAATATCCACCCTTGAAATGCCTGACTTCAAATTTTGAAATTCGCTGATGACCTCGCCCAGCGAGTTATGAATTTTAATTTTAAACGGCTCTGCGCTTTTTACGTCAATAATAACACACCCGTCAGCAGGATTGGGGAAAACAGCGATGCCCGGACCCTCATTAACTTGCTGCACGGCAGTTGTATCGTCTGGCACGCATCTTTTCAGAAACGCGTACACAAAGCCGTCCACAAACTCTTCCTGCGGAAAAAGCAGCGTATCGTTATTAAACTCAAAATATATGGGCGGAGCACCAACAATGCCGATGCCGTCAAATACGGGGCACAGCAATAAATAAAAAGGCAAGGCGCTCGAGTCGTCAATGTTGCATCTGTCGCTATAGTAAATAACAGAGTCTTTATATGAAAAGCAGGTGATAGTGTGATTGATTGAATCCTGCGCGTTCTGGCTGAATTCAAGACGAACGTCTGAGGTGGCGGGAGTGGGAGGAAATCCGGCAAAGCCGCCAAAGTAATGGTCCCACTTCCAGCAGCCTCTCAAAACGTGAATGATGGAGTCAATGGTTTCAAAAGAAGTTGTATCCGCAGGAACCGAGATGCAGGAATCTGCCACAAAGCCATAAAAGAAATCATCGGCAAAATTGGCGTGGGTGAATTCGAGGGTGTCATTCAGCAGAGTAAAATGAATTGGAAACGTATCAGACATCCCAAGAGCCGCAGCAAAAACATCCGGGTGCAGAAAATAAGGGAAGGAGAAACCGTTGGTATCAATGACGACAGCAGCCCTGCCTGAATCAGCAAGAGCGGAATCATGGTAAGTCCGGTATGAAATGGTCTGATTGAGCGAATCCTGCGCATCGCGGCTGAATTCGAGACGCACATTTTCCCATGCCGGAGTTTTCGGAAACCCAGCAATGCCTCCATAATAATAATCCCATCGCCAGCAGCCTGTGAGGCGGTGGGTGACGGAATCTACCTCGTCAGCTGGCGAAAAGAAATAAATGCATACGCAAAGAAAAACCGACCAGACTGCTATTTCTCTCATGATTCACAATTGTTTTAAAAACTAAAAATTACGGTTCAAATGATGAATAGGGCAAAACCTGCTTTTTCAATTCGCTCTGTTTAGGAAGAAATTTATTAACGGATGATTTCCCCCGTAATCTCTTCGCTCAGAGGAGTAACAGCCGATGAATAAAACTTCAGCAGCTTGCCGTCTTCGCTGATGAGGTATTTGCAGAAATTCCAATTCGGAGCCTTCTCGTTCCAGCCGTTCAGTTCTGTCTTGGTGAGCCATTGATACAACTCGTGCATGTCGCTGCCTTTTACAGAAATTTTTGCAAACATCGGAAAGGTGACTCCAAAATTTTTTGTGCAAAACTGTTTTATCTCTTCATTGGTTCCGGGTTCCTGGCTCCCGAAATTGTTTGCAGGAAAGCCAAGGACGGTTATTTTGTCACCATAAGTTTCATACAGTTCCTGAAGCTCGGCATACTGAGGTGTAAACCCGCATTCTGAAGCGACATTGACAATGAGCATCTTTTTCCCTTTGTACTGGCTCAGCGTGGTTTCGGCTCCATCAATGGTTTTCACTTTAATATCATAAATGGATTTCATGGGGTCGGGTGTTTGTAACAAAATATCTGATGGACGTGTTCGCACTTCTTTGCATCCCGGAAAGGATACAACAACAATCATAAAGAGGTTGAGAACTAACTGCATTTGTGTAAAATTAATCTGTTGTAAGAAATGAAATTCAATATCCACTAACCGGATGATTTTTTGTGAATTTTATGAAATTCAGGAACAATCTATCAACACTAAATTTACCCCAAAACATTGTATCTTGTGACCAATGAAGCAAGCTACGGTCCTGAGTTTGTTCATCGTCCTGACCTCCCTTCAGTTTCATTCATTTGGTCAGTCTTTCCCCGTTGATTGCAAAGGCACGGTCAGCCTCCTGCCCGGTGACAATCTTTGCGAGAATGTTCCCATCCCTCTCGAAGGCACGCTCCCTCCTGAATATGCCGATAGCGCAGTGCTCAGGGTGGATGGCGTTGTACAGACATACTTACAGACCACGCCTTACAAGATTGCAAGTGACTATGTTTTCACCACCCCAGGTGCGCACCTCATAACCCTTTTCGTGCGCGATACGTTTGGTTGTATTGATACGGACACGCTCCGCGTGAACGTAATGGCTAATACCGCCCCCGTTATTACCCGTGCGGGCGACACGCTTTCAATCAATGTTTCAAACGCTGATTCAATCAAATGGAAGCTGAATGACCTTGCGATTGCTGGCGCTGACACCTCGTTCATAATCACGGACAGCACGGGATACTACACTGCAACCATCTATTACCATAATGGATGCAGCGTCACTACGGATGTTTTCACGCTGAACGATAATCCGTGCTTTCTCACTTCGATAATCTCCGCGATACCTTTCGGCTTGGTTCCCGACACGATTTGCCAGAACACCAGCCTCACGCTTTCTGCCAATACTGTTGCGACATTTGACAGCATTGTGTGGAAAATCAATGGTGTAGCGGCAGCCAATGATTCACTTGATATGGCGGGTTTTCCGTTCGTGCAGCGTGTGTATGTGGCTGATTCGGGATTCACCACCATCAGCCTGCTGGTGCGCGACACGAATGGCTGCATAATGGAAGATTCTGTTATTGTTTTTGCCAGAAAAAACGAGTTGCCTCTTTTCAACCATACAGGCGACACGTTGCAAGTGCTGAATATTGCTCCGATGTATCAATGGATTGTGAACGATTCGCTGAACCAGGGTATCACCGGACCTAAAGTCGCCACGCCACGGTCGGGAGTTTACATTGCGTCCGCATTTTCGGAAGATTCGTTCACTGTAAACACTTGCGTTGCAACGGCTGACATTTACATCAACCTCCATCCCGGATGCAGAAATATTTCTTTATCAGCTGGAGATACTTCCTTTTGCCAAAACGAAGATATTACGCTTCAGGCTGTCATTCCATCCGAATACCTGGTGAACACGCAGTTGAGTTTGGATGGAAATGCGCTGCTACTGTCTGCTTACGATTCAACTAACAATTTGCTTACTCAGCAATTCGACTCGCTTTCTGCCGGAGTGCATACGGTAAGACTTTCAGTTTCAGATAACGCATCTTGCCAATTCACAGATACCATTTATTTCAGCATCCGGGCAGTTGACACGCCAGTTATCTCCATTTTGTCTGATACATTTCCGAACAGGGACACACTTGCTGTTGCAGTCAACAATGCAAGTTCTCTTCAATGGCTGCATAATGGAATTTCGATTGCAGGGGCTGACTCCTCCATTTACATAGCGAACACTACGGGCTTTTTCAGCGTGAGAGCAGCATTCTCCGGAGGCTGTTCAGTCCTTTCTCAGGCGGTTGCCTTGAATCCCGACAGTTGCATGGCGCAGCTTTTCGGCATTAACGACTTACCCACTGACACTCTCTGCCAGCAGGATTGTTTAGCGCTTGGGGTTTTCCCCGGAGATTTTCCGGATTCAATTCGCTGGTATCTTGATACTGTGTTGCTGAGCGAGAAAAAAATTACCGCCATGCAGGATTTGAGTGAACCGGTCTGCTTCCGCCAATCCGGAAATGTTTCCGTGATTGTTTGGCTCAAACATGCCACCGGCTGCATCGCAACCGACACGCTGAAGGTTTTCGTAAAGAATAACCCGCCAGCCATGTTTATTCATCTGGATGAAGTCGTGGCGGCAACCCTCAGCGCTGATACCTTCAGCTGGTATTCTGATTTTGTGCTGACGAAATCCTCTCCTGATTCCATCTTACATATCTGCGCACCTGCCTACGTAGGCTTGGAAACAGTTCAGAGCAACGGCTGCCGTTCATCCGTTTCGCAATATGCTGATTTCGGTGAAGGCTGCACGATTGGCGCGCTTATCGCGCCTGACACGGCTTGCCAGAACACTTCTGTTGTGCTCAAAGCCTACCTTCCTGAAAATGTTTACCGCTACACCTGGTTTTTCGGTGATGGCGATTCGCTCAGCGATACGCTCGCTTCCAAAAGCCAATTCCTGCTTGCCGAGCATACCTATCCGACCCCAGGTTTAAAAACCGTTCGCCTGCGTGTTGAAAACTGCGCAGGCTGCGTGAGCGAAGATTCCATCACAATTTTCATTGATGATAATCCGCTGGTGAATATTATTCAGTCAGGTGATACGCTTGCCGTTGCCTCAACGCTTGCCGACTCCACCTACGAATGGCTGCTCAACGGAGTTCCGCTGCTGCTTTCCGATACGCCAAAAATCCTGATGCCTTCATCCGGCTATTATCTTTTTGAAGTCACAAGAACCAATGGATGCAAGACAAGCGATGAAAATTATTTCTATAATGCGCCTTGCGATTTTGTGGATGCGCACTTCACAGCAAGCGGAACAACATTCTGCCAGTCTGACACCGTTTCGCTTCAGGCAACAAGCACGGAAGATATTCTTTATGACTGGCGGTTGAACAATGTGAGTTTCTCCACCAGCAAAACTGCTTCCGCTGCGCTTAACACGATTGGCATAAACACGCTTACGCTCATTACTTCCGAAAACACACAGACCTGCGCTGATACCTTCTCGCGAACGTTCATCGTGAATACACTTCCTGCTGCGAATGCGGGAAATGATTTTGGAATATGCATTGCTGGCAAAGGAAATTTGAATGCAAGTGGCGGAACAAGTTATCTATGGTCACCCCCGACTTTTCTGTCAAATCCGAACATCGCCAATCCGCAAATCACGCTCGACTCATCGGTGGCTTTCGGAACAGTGCTCACTTATTCGGTGCGTGTGACGAATTTGAATAATTGTGTCGCGTTTGATTCGGTAAAGATTACAGTAGGCAATGCCACATTTGCCGGAATCAGCAATGACACCACGATTTGCTTTGGTGAAACCGCACAGCTCATGGCAACGGGCGGAGTTTCGTATCAATGGTTTCCCGAGAATTCTCTGAACGATGCCAGCATCAGCAATCCGATTGCCTCACCGGTTGACACGACCGGATACAGAGCCATTGTCATTGACGCCAATAATTGTGCAGATACCGTTTACATGACGGTGAACGTGTACGAACAAGTGCCTGCCAATGCCGGACCTGATGTGAGCATCTGTTTGGGAGGCAGCACGCAGCTGGCGGCAAGCGGTGGAGTTTCGTATGTGTGGTCGCCCAACAGCGGATTGAGCAGCAACACGGTTCCAAACCCGTTTGCTTTTCCGTCCGCAACTACGACTTATTCCGTGATGGTGACCGATGGAAACGGCTGCACTGCCGTGGATTTTGTGACAGTGAGCATCGGTGGAGTTTTAATTCCCAACGCAGGACCCGATATTGAAACGTGCGAAGGCACCAGCGTTCAACTGCTCGCATTTGGCGGAACGACCTACACGTGGAATCCGTCAGCGGGATTGAGTAATCCGAATATCTCCAATCCGGTCTTCAGCGGCAACTCCACCACGCAATACATCATCACCGTTTCTGACGGAGTCTGCACCGGTAACGACACGCTGCTGATTACCGTAAATCCGCTGCCGCCCCGGCCTCTTATCACGCGCAACGGCAATGTGCTCAGTACTTTCCCCGGATACGTCTATCAATGGTTTTTCAACGGCTCTCCGATTCCGGGTGCAACGGATATTTCCTACACCGCCATGCAAAACGGCAATTACAAAGTGCGGATTACAGATGCCAACGGCTGCTTAAACACATCTGATGAATTGAATTTCGTGACGGGCATCGAAGAGAAGTTCACCGAAATCATCAATATCTATCCCAATCCAAGTGACGGAATGATTTATATTGACTGCAGAGGAAGAAAGTCGGAAGCGATTGAGGTTTTCAATGTGCTTGGAACAAAAG